>CAZEKO010000023.1:0-5878 GCA_964512775.1 uncultured Bacteroides sp.
GGATTCCCAATATGTAAATCCGGACTGGCTATCGGGGTGTTAAATGCCAATCCCCCGCCAAACCTGTTAAACTGGGCATTAACAGGAAGGAAGCCAGTTAAAAAAAATATGAAAATAAAAACTGCCCTGATATTGTTTACGCTCATTAGATATCCAATGAAAATTTTTGATAAATATACTTGATTTATGACAAGCAAAATAGCTGCATTGGGTAATCAGGTAGCATTTAATATTATTCCATTTCTTCATGAACTCTGTCGGGAGCAATTCTAACCAGGATACCCAGGCTAACTACCCCCTGATGTCTATCACCCAGGGTATATTTAATTTCAGTAAAAGGAATAAAAAACTTTGACAGAGGAAATTGCACGCCTGCACCTACATTTAATCCAATCTTAGTTGAAGTTGTTTTATCCTTGAATGGCTGTCCCATATAAATCTCATCAATACGTTTGGTTTCATTAGTAAAATTCAATCCCATAAGGCCAAAAATGTGAAAAATGGATTTCTCAAATAACACATAATGTCCGTCCAGATTCACTGCCCACCAGGTATATTCTATTGTACCTGTCGAAGATCCAGTAATAATATCAACCTCATGCGGCAAAAAATAGGTCGCATTAGGAACTATGTCTATTCTTTTACTTACTGAATAAATACCATATACACTTGCACCAATTTCTTTTATCCATGAACCATAGTTGGCGGATGCACCAACAAATGTTATCTGTGCTGATAGTTTTGAATTGCAGCCCAATGTTAATAAGCAAACCAGCATTAATGTTATTCTATTCATGAAAATAAATTTAAACTGCCTGTCTCAAAAATACAAAAGAGAATTTGAAGTAGCGAATTATGCTAAAAATACTAACTTTGTTTCTTACATATTTTTAATGTTAACCTAGTATCAATGGCTCAAAATAAAGGCGAAATCATACAGGTAATCGGGCCTGTTATTGATGTCAGTTTTGAAAAATCAGGGAATGATCTTCCCAATATCCATGACGCTCTTGAAATTAAAAAACATGATGGGACTCTTTTGATCATTGAATGCCAGCAGCACATTGGCGAAAATACTGTTCGTACAATTGCCATGGACAGTACTGATGGTCTTACAAGAGGTATGGAAGTAATTGCTACAGGAGCATCAATACGTATGCCCGTTGGTGAACAAATCAGGGGAAGGTTGCTTAATGTCACAGGAGACGCAATTGATGGAATGAAGCAGCTTGACAAATCCGGAGGATATGAAATTCACGGGAAACCACCTGTATTTGAAGACCTTTCAACGGAGAAGCAGGTTTTATTTACAGGTATAAAAGTGATAGACCTTCTTGAACCTTATTCAAAAGGTGGGAAGATTGGGCTTTTTGGTGGAGCAGGAGTAGGAAAGACAGTCATTATAATGGAACTTATTAACAACATTGCAAAAAAATATTCAGGTTTATCTGTATTCGCAGGTGTTGGAGAACGGACCAGGGAAGGTAATGACCTTCTCAGGGAAATGATAGAATCTGGTGTTATCAGATATGGTAAAGACTTTGAAAAAAGCATGGAAGCGGGCAGCTGGAATCTTGACAAAGTCGATCAGGAATTATTAAAGCAATCCCAGGGGACACTGATTTTCGGTCAGATGAATGAACCTCCCGGTGCACGTGCTACAGTTGCATTATCCGGACTTACAGTGGCTGAATCTTTCCGTGACGGGGATGAAGAGAGTGGAGGAAGAGATATTTTGTTCTTTGTGGATAATATTTTCAGGTTTACCCAGGCCGGATCTGAAGTATCAGCATTACTTGGAAGGATGCCTTCAGCAGTTGGTTACCAGCCTACCCTGGCAACAGAAATGGGGATTATGCAGGAGCGGATAACCTCAACAAAGAGAGGATCTATTACTTCCGTTCAGGCAATTTATGTTCCTGCAGATGATCTCACTGATCCAGCCCCTGCGACTACTTTCGCACATCTCGATGCTACAACAGTACTTAGCAGGAAAATCTCTGAACTTGGAATTTATCCTGCTGTTGATCCACTGGATTCTACATCCAGGATCCTTTCTCCTGAAGTTGTCGGAGCAGACCATTATAATACTGCACAGCGTGTCAAAGAATTGCTTCAGCGATATAAAGAATTACAGGATATAATCGCAATTCTTGGTATGGATGAACTTTCAGAAGAAGATAAATTAGTTGTCCACCGTGCAAGAAGAGTCCAGCGCTTTCTTTCTCAGCCTTTCCATGTTGGTGAAGCATTTACAGGAATCCCAGGATGCCTGGTCTCAATAGAAGATACTATTAAAGGATTCAATTTAATTATGGATGGTGAAGTTGATAAATATCCGGAAGCTGCATTTAATTTCGTAGGGACAATTGAGGACGCTATGGCCAAAGGTGATAAAATTCTTGCAGAATCATAAGTGTAACAGATATGCAACTTGATATTATTACACCTGAAAAGAAAATATACACCGGTGAAGTAAAACTAGTGCAAGTTCCTGGTAGTAAAGGGTCTTTCGAGATTCTTAATAATCACGCTCCAATTATTTCAACCCTTGAAAATGGAGAAATTAAGATCATTGATTTACAGGACAGAAAAATATATTTTGACATCAGCGGAGGAGTAATTGAAGTGAACCAGAATAAGATCATAATTCTGGCTGAATTGGTTCTGTTCTAATCACCATGTTGAAAACTTATCTTGTCATATTAATTTCATCTTTGATCTTTCTGGCGCCAGCTCAGAAAAAAAAGATCACATTTATGACCCGGGATAGTCTGGAAGTAACTGCTGATATTTATCTGGCAAAGGAGGAATATCCTTATCTGATACTTTTTCACCAGGAAGGTTCAAGCCGGGGTGAATATAATGAAACTGCACAGAAATTTACAAAATTGAATTTCAACTGCCTGGCAGTCGATTTGCGTTCAGGTAATAATTCCAATTATGTAAGAAATGAAACTGCAAGAAAAGCCTGGGAAACAGTTAAGCCATCCAGATTCCTGGATGCTTCAAATGATATTGAAGCTGCAATTGACTATGCTTATAATCTTAACAATCAAGATGTTATTTTGATCGGCAGTTCCTATTCAGCCTCTCTTTGTATGGTAATCGGAAATAACAATCCGCATGTTAAAGCTGTTATCGCATTCAGTCCTGGGGAATTCTTTGGTGATGATCTCAGGATTGAACAGGAACTTGACACTTTCCGGATACCGCTCTTTGTTACCGGGACTGAAACTGAGTTGCCTTATATTACTCAAATGTTACAGAATATCTCAACCCAGGATAATGTAACGTTTTTTAAACCAGGCGTTCCTCCCGGTCAGCATGGATCTATGGCTTTATGGGAAGAAAATCCATCAAAGGATGAGTATTGGCTTGCTCTTCTATTATTTATTAATTCCCTGAAAAATATCTGATCTTCATAATCATATTGGCTAAATTTCTGATCATAAGACTTAGCTCCATCGGAGATATCATACTTACCACTCCTGTTATCCGATGTTTGAAAAATCAATCCAATGAAGCAGAAATTCATTTTCTGGTGAAGAAGCAATTTTTTCCTGTTATTTCGGCCAATCCTTATATTGATAAAATTCACTGCTTTGATAACAATCTCTCCTCAATAATAAAAATAATCCGGGAGGAAAATTATGATTATATCATTGATCTTCATAGTAATATCCGGTCTTTTATAATTAAATCCAGGGTAAATGTCAAATCTTATTCAGTAGATAAAATCAATTTCAGGAAATTTCTGATAGTACAATTCAAATTAAACCTTCTGCCAGATACTCATATTGTAGACAGGTATCTTGAAACAGTCAAATTTTTTGGAATTCAAAATGACGGAAAAGGGCTGGATTATTTTATTCCCGGGGAAGATGAGATAGATTTGAATAACCTGCCATTAGAGTTCAGGAAAGGATATATTGCAATAGTTACTGGTGGCAAACATGCAACAAAACAAATACCGTCAGAAAGTCTTATTTTGATGTGCAAATTACTTGATTTTCCAATTATACTTCTTGGAGGTCCGGATGATCTCCAAACTGGTAAAATAATTGCTGAATCAGCGGGTGGAAATGTATTCAATGCCTGCGGCAAATATAACATAAACCAATCGGCTTACCTGGTAAAACATGCTCTCTTTTTAATAACCACTGATACCGGATTGATGCATGCAGGATCTGCTTTTAATAAAATCATTTTATCAGTTTGGGGTAATACAATTCCTGAATTCGGAATGTCTCCCTATATGCCTCATTCTTCTTCAAAAATTTATGAGGTAAAGGGACTGTACTGCCGTCCCTGTTCAAAAATAGGCTATAAAAAATGCCCCCGTGGCCATTTTCGATGTATGAAGGATCAGGATATTGAAAAGATAGCTGAAACTTCAATTAATTTATTAAGAAAAACACCGGAAAAGAAATGAGTTTTGAAACCCGGAACTTAGAACCCGGAACCTGGAACCCGGAACCTCTTCCCCCCTATTGCGGTTGAAAATGGTACGTTATCGTACCCTGTTGTCGTAATGGAGCATCAAAATCTGAATTAAACTTTGTACTCATTGCAGCCGTTTTGGCAGCCTCTGCCAGGCAGATCTCATTCATAGACTCACCCAGGTTGGGAATCAGGGCATTTACGACAAATCCTTTCTGATCGACAAAAATCTGAACTTCAACAATCCCAAAACCTTCACATTTATAAACGGGAACCGGGAGTCGCAGATGATACCTGTTCTCAAGAGAATAGAAAATATTAGTTTTCCCGGTGAACACTATTGGCTTTTTATCATCAGATGAATTTTCCTCTTCAATAATATTATCTGCAGATTCCATTTCCTGAAGTTCTCTCAACTTCTCCTGTAACCTGATCATTTCCTCCGATCTGTTTAAAGACATCTCTTCTGTCAGTTCATTTACAAACTGGTCAGTACTTATCTTTTCATTTAATTTGCTGGCTAAATTGACCGGCACATTGCTCCTTTCACTCTCCAGATAATCTGCAATATATTTATCAAATTCAACATCCCTTTCCTTCGGAGGTTCTGATATTATATCCTGTATCTTATTCTCTTCAAAATCTATCGCGATGATGTTGTCCATCAGATTCTGCACTGATGTGATTTTTAAGACCAGGAAAATGACCACCAGAACCATATGAAAAATAATTGTCGCAAGAATACCAATCAGGTTCTCATTAATAATATGCCTGATTCTGCCCTTCATAATGTTTCTGATCTATTTTTATATACTTTTATAATATTGTTCAAAAAGGCACAAATTTAATCTAAATTATGCATTAGCTAAAAAACTAACGACTTAATATATCATGAAAAAAATAATTACACTGGCTTCCTGGACATTTGTTTTGGGCAGTTTTTTTGTTTTTTATTCCTGCTCTTACCTGAAAGAATTGTCTGCACTAAGAGATTGTGAATTCAGGGTTGGAACGATGGAAAAGCCTCTTTTGGCTGGTGTTGATATTAGCAAGATTGTTACTACTAAAGATTATTCGATTGATCAAACAGCCAAAATCACGAAAAGTATCCTAAAGGGAACGTTGCCATTATCTTTCATTCTGAACGTAGAAGTAAAAAATCCAAATAAGAAAAATGCCTCTCTGAACAGGCTCGAATATTTAGCATATATCGATGATGTTCAGGTTGCTGCAGGTGCAATGGAAGAACATGTTATTATCCCACCGGACGGAGGTATTGCTAATATTCCCCTGAAAGTTGAAACAGATATATTTGATTTATTAAAGAAAGAACCAATAAATACTCTTTTGAATTATGCCCTGAATCTAGCCGATGATGGAGACAGGCCGGTAAGGGTCAGTATAAAAATCAAACCGTGGATGCAGATCGGAAATA
>CAZEKO010000023.1:5978-15653 GCA_964512775.1 uncultured Bacteroides sp.
AATTGACTTATATCAATAGAAAGTAACATCTCCCATTTAGGCCTTGCATCATCCAGTGGATAACTGTACCGGACACCCATATCGAATGGGAATAAAATATGGGCAAAATGGAAATCGGAAGTAAGTTCAAAACCAATTGAACGGAATATAAGGTCTTCGTAAGCGTCTTTCGATGAGTCATAAACATGCCAAGCCATTCCAAAATCACTAAAAATCGCGCATTTGATTCTTTTAATATACAATAAATGCCAAATGCTCAAGTCAGGGTAACTGATCGGAAATATAATATCTCCTGTTAGCTTCAGGAATTGAGTTGATCTAATTTGTTCGTATCCCCTGGGCATAGATATGAGGTTACTAAGAATATATTTTTCGGTTTTCTGTTTTAAATAGCCAACACTGATCTTTACAGGTAAGTAGGGAGCAAAAAGTTCAGGGTAATAAAATATTCCTTTAATAGCAAATTGTGATCCTATTTGTTCCTGATTAAAAGGGGCATGAATAAAATTCAAATCTGCAACAAATCCCCATTTTGGTACAATATCCCTTTTCGACATTTTTAAGTAATTGTAAACATAAAGCCGGTAATCAAAAAAGGTAAGTCCGGTTTTGTATCCCTGTGTTCGATCATACCATAAGTAATCCCTGGAATAACGACTTTCAATTGATGGTTGTATGCCTCTAATCCATTTATTTGAAGTAAAATTAAGAGGTAAATATGCTTTCAAATTCCACCTCATATTAGTCTTGACCCAATCAAGTCTATCATCCTCATCAGGTGAATCAGCAATGAATGGCAATCCGCCAAAATCATATCCCAAACTAATAATCGGATAAAAACCTTTGTAAACGAAATTTGCATGAATAAAGTGATCGTGATCTCTGTATTCATAACCCAATGTTGTATATGCAGTGCTGAGAAGATTTTGCGAAAGCAGGGTAATCCCTGGATAGAGCTGGGGATTTTCGAGATCCTGATTCTCATAATCAAAATAAAACGGAGCCCAGCTGTGCAAATTAAACAGATGGGCAACTTTTGAATATCTTTTCTCTGGATATTGAGCAACTGGTTCAAAATCGGATTGTCTTACCATTGCTTCTTCATTTTTTTCAGGCCTGTAAAGCTGTTCAGAATGATTGATAGCCGAATCTATTGGTATCCATGTAGTTTTATCAAATTGAGTTTCTACTATATCAAACCCCTGCGAAGTGTAATTACTGTATAAAATTCTGTCGGCATTCGCTGAAAACTGCGGATAATAAGCGCCAAATTTTGATGATGTTATCCTGAAACATGCACCATTCGAAAGATCAAGAGCATAGATGTTATCAATTCCTGAAAATGTACCACGAAATAACAGGTATTTTTCACCAGCTGATAATTCAGCAATGTCATCAAAAACTGGATTAAAAATGATATTCCATTCTTTAGAGGCTAAATCATATGATTTAATACATTTCCCATTTTTACCTAATGAAGTTACAAAAACTTTATTCCCGTCTGATGCCCATACAGGATATTGAAGAAATTCATTGCTTTGAGATGGTACCCTGGTAATATTATCACCACTTTCTGAATCAAGAACAACAAGGGTATACTCATTGAGAAGGCTAACTTCTATTACCACAATTTTTTGAGCGTCGGGTGAAATATCAGGAGCAAAATACCTGCTTCTCCTGGAAATCAGTTTTTTCTTTCCTGATTTTAAATTAAATAATTTGACTTCTGAATAGCTTTCTCTATTCCAGCGCTCATTTGATTTCAGTTCACTCCACACGACAATATCTCCTGAAACTGAAATATTCGATGGATCAATAAATCCCGGTGTATGAAGTATTTTTTCTTTTCCATTTTTATCAATAAGAACAAATTTATCGATCTGATCAATTCCCGATTTTTCTGCAAATATAATACTGTCATTAAGGTACTCCGGGAAATGGTAACTGGTATAATTATTTGTTTCTCTTTTATTTATAATCCTGAAATCAGTTAAGGTTCTCAGTGCACTTTGCCCAGCCCAGTGATCCCTTAAAGTCAGGACAGTTTCTTTATATAATCCGCTTTTTGATAAGCCGGTAAATTTTTTCAGACCAAAATAGAAGGGATAAAGTGTATATGGATTTTTAGCAGTATAGTCAACCATTTTACTCCAGACATCATCTCCATATTTGTTTCTGCAATGGGCAATCATTTGGTATCCATAGTCATAATGACTTGGAACATAATCCTTAAAAGACCCATAGTATGATTTTTCATATGAATAAAAATTATTTTTTTCGAGTAAAATGGCTTTAATACCTTTTTCAAATGAAGGTTGCCGGCCCCGGCCTGATTTCGAGAGAATAGTTTCAGCATCTACAGCATCTCCCTCCAGGTACCAGAAAGGCATCATTCCCGCTACAAGTCCCTGGGCCTGTTCACCTAAAATAAACTTCATCACTCTGGTTATTCCCTGGTCAAGTTTATCTACCTGGATTACATGGCGGAATTCGTGCAAAACAAGCTGTTCAAAATGATCCTGGGAATATGAATCCGATGCCGGGGTAGTAACGAGTTCCATCCTACTGGGAGCCACTGCTACAAAACCATTTGTGTAGACTGAATGGTTATGAAGGATGACAGGTATTTTCCGCGGATTATGATTCAAGCCTGCTGAATTCCTCTCATAATAAAACTCAAGTAAGTTAGTCATCCGCCTTGCTTCAGTACGAAATTCTGATGGGTAGATCACTTTAAAATGATCTGTATTCAACTGGTTCCACTTGAGGTAAGCAGGATCCTCACCTCCGGAGAAAAACTGGGTATGTGCCCTCTGATTATATGAAATTGATAAAATACAGGACATTATAAGGACTCCTGCATTTTGCCTGATATTTAAACAGATTCTCTTAATGGAAATTATAACCATATATCTCTGTGAACAGCAAACAATAAACTGTTACAGTTTCAAATATAATTAAATCGGGTAACTCAAAACATAGATATTGTTTTGTAAATCGTGATTTGAATAAAAACACTAAATTCGCCAAGTTTATACACTATCAAATGAAGAAATTTGCATTATGGAATAATCTGCTGGGCTGGACAATATTCATTTTAGCAACTATTGTATATTTTCTTACCCTGGAGCCGACAACCAGCCTCTGGGATTGCGGCGAATTCATTGCCACTTCCTATAAACTTGAAGTGCCACATCCTCCCGGGGCACCATTTTTTATGCTGATAGCGCGGTTTTTTACCTTGTTTGCAAGTGATCCATCACAGGCAGCAAAAATGGTTAATGCTATGTCAGCAGTGTTAAGCGGATTGACTATAATGTTTCTTTTCTGGACAATTACGCATCTGGCCAGAAAAATAGTGATCAAAACTGATGAGATTTCGCTTTCCAATTATATTGCCATCCTGGGTAGTGGCCTCATTGGTGCACTTGCTTATGCATTTTCTGATTCATTCTGGTTTTCGGCTGTGGAAGGTGAAGTATATGCCACTTCTTCTTTTTTTACAGCAGTTGTTTTCTGGGCTATTTTAAAGTGGGAAAATATTGCTGATGAAAGGCATTCCAACCGATGGATCATTCTTATTGCCTACCTTATGGGATTATCCATTGGTGTCCATTTGCTTAACTTACTTGCTATACCAGCAATTGTACTGGTTTATTATTTCAAAAAATATGAGGTCACACCCAGGGGTATATTTTACGCTCTTCTGGTTTCAGTAATTATACTTGCAGCAATTCTATTTGGAATTATCAAGGGATTTTTTCAGCTTGCTTTGTATTTTGAACTGGCTTTCGTTAATGGTTTTGGCTTGCCATACTTTACCGGCGTTCTCTTTTACCTTTTACTGGTATTCGGACTTATAACTTATGGAGTCTACTACACCCATAAGAAGAAAAAAGTAATTTTTAATACCATAATCGTCTCATTTGCAGTGATTATAATTGGTTATTCATCATTTGCACTAATTCTGATCCGGTCATCGGCAAATCCTCCAATGGATATGAATAATCCTGAAACTATTTCTGAATTATTATCATATCTCAACCGTGAACAATATGGTTCCAATCCCATTTTCAAAGGTCCTTATTATAATGCTCCAATTATTGATACGAAGGAAACAAAACCTACTTACAGGAAGATAGACGGAAAATATAAGATCATTGAAAGAAAACTTGAATATGTCTATGATAAAAGATTTTTAACCTTTTTCCCAAGGATGTACAGTAATGATCCAAGCCATGTAGAGGCATATCAAAGCTGGGTTAAAATAAAAGGAAAGAAAATACGTATAACAGAGCGGGATGGGAAGACCGAAACTATTGAAAAACCTTCTTTCGGCAATAATCTGGCTTTTTTCTTCAAATATCAGATCGGACATATGTATCTCAGGTATTTTATGTGGAATTTTGCCGGACGACAGAACGATATTCAGGGTTACGGAGGGATACTCCACGGAAACTGGATAAGCGGGATAAAATTTATTGATGAAGCAAGATTAGGCCCTCAGGATAAACTACCATCCTATTACAAAAATCATCAGGCAAGGAACGCCTATTACATGCTTCCCCTTTTGCTCGGACTAATCGGACTCTTCTACCATTCCAGTAAACATAAAAAAGATTTTTCTGTGGTTTTTCTGCTTTTTTTAATGACAGGACTAGCCATTGTCGTTTACCTGAACCAGAAACCACTGGAACCAAGAGAAAGGGATTATTCCTATGTGGGCTCATTTTATGCCTTTGCCATTTGGATTGGCCTTGGTTTGCTTTCACTTTATGATTTCCTCAGGAAAAAAATCCCGGGAATTATTAGCGCGTCTTTATCCCTTTTAGTCTGCCTGATACTTGTCCCTGGGATTATGGCAATGCAAAACTGGGATGATCACAACCGTTCAGGCCGTTATACTGCAAGAGACCTGGCTTACAATTACCTGAATTCTTGTGCTCCCAATGCTATATTGTTTACCAATGGTGATAACGACACATTCCCTCTTTGGTACGCACAGGAAGTTGAAGGCATTCGTACTGACGTCAGAATAATCAATTTGATGCTTTTTAATACTGAATGGTACATCGATCAGATGAAAAGGAAAGCTTACGATTCCGACCCAATACCTATGACCCTGCTAAGTGAAAAGTATCAGGATGGAACAAACAATGCCATATACCTTATCGAACGGATCAAAACGCCGGTAGAGCTGAAACAGGTTATCGATTTTATTAATGATGACGATCCCAGAACTAAATTTACTCCCCAGCCAAATTTACGGCTCGACTATATACCGACCAAGAATTTCAGACTGAAAGTAGATACTGCAAAAGTGATCAAAAATGGGACTGTAAAACCAAAAGATGCAAATCTTATATTGCCGGAAATAGATTTCCGTACCGGGAAAAACACTATGTTAAAAAACGAAATGATGCAACTTGATATCCTTGCAACTAATGAATGGGAAAGGCCTATCTATTTCGTTTCAGGTGGTGCTGAAGGGGCCCTTCAGCTGGAAGACTATTTCCAGAATGAGGGCTATGCATACCGGTTTGTTCCTATCCGTACATCAGGAAGAAATTTCCTGACTTATGGAAGAATTGATACAGATCTTCTTTATGATAACCTTATGAATAAATTCAAATACGGCCGCATGGAAGAACCAGATGTTTATCTTGATTATTATAATATCAGGACATTTGCTGTTATCAAGCTCCGGAATAATTTTACCCGTCTGGCAGAAGAGTTAGTGAAAGAAAATAAAAAGGATTCGGCAATTCAGGTACTCGACCGTATTATGGAATTGGCACCCAATTATAAGGTTCCATATGACCTGTTTGTTCCTCCCATAGTAGAAGCATATTATAATTGTCAGCAGAATGAGAAAGCTAATGAAATTGTTAAAGAGCATCTTGATCAGATCTCTGAAGAACTGGTCTACTATTTCTCCATTAAAGCGGAATTAAGAGACAATCTGGATTACGAAATAAGAGTTGCTCTCCAGCTTTCCCAGGAATATGTCCAGATAACAGACAGAGCAGGAGAAACAGAATTGAATCAAAAAGCTGAGGAATTGTTCACCCTTTATTATCAGAGATATTTGCAATCTGCCACTCCGCAGCAACGATAAACAGCCATCATCGTTCTCTTTCCATGAGTTGCCGGGCAAAGTCCCTGAGAGCTTGCTTCTGCAAATCATTTACTGACACAAAGTTAAGTGCCTGAAGCCCTGTGTTATAAAATTCCCATGATTTAGCTTCAGTAATTTCTTTAATTCCATACCGATCAAAAATCCCAATAACCTGTTTTATCTTTTCTTCCTTATCAGTATCGTTGGTGGAAATAAGCCTGTCAAGTATCCTCCTGGATTCTGCATCTGCCATTTCAAGTGCTTTAAGTATCAGGTATGTCTTTTTGTTTGCGATAATATCAGTACCAATTTTTTTGCCGAATTTCTTAGTATCTCCGTAAACATCCAGTATATCATCCTTTAACTGAAAAGCTATTCCGATATTTTTACCAAATTCATACATTAAATCTGAATCGGCAGCCTGGGCTCCCCCAAGTATTGCCCCAAGCTTAAGGCTTGCAGCAATAAGAGCAGAAGTTTTCAGGGTTATCATCTTTATATATTCATCTACACTGACATCATTCCTGCTTTCATAATTCATGTCATATTGTTGGCCTTCACATACCTTCAGCGCTGTATCAGTAAAAAGCGACAGGATATCCGGCAAAATTTCAGTAGGACAATCCTCAATAAACCTGTATGAAAGGATGGACATAACATCTCCTGACAGAATGGCAATATTTCTGTTCCACTTTTCATGCACTGTGGGCTTGTTTCGCCTGAGTACTGAATTGTCCATCATGTCATCATGCAAAAGTGTAAAATTATGGAACACCTCTATCGCTAAAGCGCATTTAGTAGCATGAGAAATCTGATCGGAAAAAAGGCTGCAGGCCATTAAGACCATTGCCGGCCTTATTCTTTTTCCACCAACGGACAATATATATTGTACCGGTTGATACAATTCGAACGGTTCACGGTCAATTACAAGTGATGATATTTCACGGTTTACGATTTCCTGCGCTTTTTCGAAACTTATCATAATCTAATCTATATTAACTCATTGCTGATGACCAACAAAGGTATTAATAATAACTAAATAAGATTATCTTTGCCTCCCGGGGATCAAAGTTGAATAATTTTGGCATGGAATATGAATATTTAAGATACAGGATTAATGTCATAAGTATTTTTTTATGAAAAAGTATTTTTTGCTCATTGTATTTCTGGTTTTCACTTTTTCTTCTATATATTCTCAGAGTTACAAAATTCAGATCAGGCTGAAAGACTTTCCGAATGATACAGTTGTGCTCGGACACAGGTTTAATGCTTCTTTTGTACCGAAAGACACCACTGTCCTGGATAAGCAGGGTAACGGAATATTCAGTGGTAAACAACCACTTCCACAGGGAATGTATCTTGTTTATCTTCCAAATAAAAGTTTCTTTGACCTTCTGATCAGTAACGACCAGGAATTTTATGTGGAAAATGATACTCTTGACTTTGTAAATCATATTATAATCAAAGGTTCTGATGAAAATACTTCATTCTATGAATACCAGAAATATCTGCAAAGGCAATCTCAGAAAGCAAGGGAAATCCAGGATAAGATTAACACATCTGTAAATCCTGATGAGTCAGATGGATTCAAAAAAGAGCTTGATTTGTTGAATGCAGAAGTAATGAATTATATAAGTCAGGTTATTTCGCAGAACCAGGGATCTTATTTCGGAAAATTTATTCTTTCCCTGCAGGACATTACTGTTCCCGATCCTCCAAAAGATGAAAACGGTAATATTATTGATTCATCTTTCCAGTACCGATATTATAAAAATCATTATTGGGATAATTTTGACGTATCCGATGTCAGGCTTCTGCGAACGCCCTTTTATGAGCAGAAAGTTATGACATATATCGAAAGGGTGGCATACCAAATCCCCGATTCTCTGATCCGTGAAGTTGATATGCTTATAGAAAAGTCCAGAACTGATCCCCAGCTTTTCAGATACATGTTAATAACGTTATTTAATTACTACGCAAAGAGTCAGATTATGGGCATGGATGCAGTCTATATTCATATCGCAGAAAAATATTATATACCTGAAGCAACCTGGAGTGATCAGGAATTTATTGATAAGCTTAAGGAAAGGGTCGAAAAATCGAAACCTACTCTGATTGGTCAGACAGCCCGGGATATCCAGCTGGTAAATCTCTCAAGTGATCATTTTATTGCTGCTGCAGAAAATGAGGAACTCAAGAAAAATCCCTATCTCGGGACTTTTTTTAATCTACACGATATTAAAGCTGAATATATCATACTGTTTTTCTGGGAGGCCGATTGTGGTCACTGCAAAACAGCAACCCCGGAATTATATCAGGTTTATCAACGACTGAAAGGGAAAAATGTGAAGGTTGTTGCCGTTAATCTTCTCGGGGGAGAAGAAGGAAAGGTGAAATGGATCGATTTTGTCAACGAACATGGCTTATACGATTGGATTAACTGCTGGAATCCTTATGATTTTGAATTCAAGAAAGTATATGATATTGTAACTACACCAGCTTTGTTTCTTCTTGATAAAGAAAAGAAAATCCTTGCCAAAAGAATTACTCCGGAACAAGCCGAGCAGATTATAAACTCACTTCTTGCAGAAAAATGATCCCCTTAAATTCATGAATCTGAAACCTAATATTAAGCTTGTTCTTGAAGATGGCTCCGAATTTAATGGTTTTTCATTTGGCTTTGAAAATTCCGTCTCCGGTGAAGTTGTATTTAACACTGCAATGACAGGGTATCCGGAAAGTCTTACGGATCCATCCTATAAAGGACAAATATTGGTTCTGACCTATCCCCTGATCGGAAACTATGGTATTCCAAATAGTTTGTCGGAACAAAATCTAATGAAACATTTTGAATCTGACCGGATTCATATTACAGGACTTATTGTGTCAGATTATTCTGCTGAATACAGTCACTGGAACGCTTACATGAGTCTTGCGGACTGGCTTAAAGCCCACCAGGTACCTGGCATTTACGGAATTGATACCAGGCATCTTACCAAAGTCCTCAGGGAAAAGGGGACTATGCTGGGTAAGATAATTTTTGAAGACAGGGATATTGGTTTGTACGATCCCAGCCAGGATAATCTTGTTGCTCAGGTAAGCATAACACGGAAGGAAATTTATGGAAACGGGAAGCATAAGATTGTCCTGATCGATTGTGGTGTTAAGCATAATATTATCCGTGATCTACTTATGAGAGATACGACAGTAACAAGGGTTCCCTGGGATTACAATTTTCTTGATGATGAATATGACGGCTTATTTATTACAAACGGTCCGGGAAATCCCAAGCAATGCAAAGTAACGATTGATAACCTGAAAAAAGCCCTTGACAGGGATATCCCCATAATGGGTATATGTTTGGGGAATCAATTGATAGCACTTGCATCAGGTGCTGATACATATAAACTCAAATATGGTCACCGCAGTCACAATCAGCCGGTGCTTAACTATAATACAAACAGGGCATACATCTCATCACAGAATCATGGTTATGCTATCGATAATTCAACTTTACAGGAAGGATGGGAACCATATTTTATTAACCTGAACGATAA
>CAZEKO010000023.1:15753-17654 GCA_964512775.1 uncultured Bacteroides sp.
CCTATTTCAGCACCAAATCCAAATTCATTTCCATCAGTAAAACGGGTGGATGCATTTACATAAACGGCAGCAGCATCCACCATATCAAGGAATTTCTGCGCATTTGAATAATTCTCAGTTATAATACATTCCGAATGCCCTGATCCATAATGATTTATATGATGAATCGCTGCATCAAGAGAGTTAACAACTCCGGCTGCAATTATCAGGTCAAGATACTCTTTTGACCAGTCCTCTTCAATAAGAGGTACTGAAAAGGGAAGAATTTCCTGGACTTTAGTATCACCCCTTATCTCAACACCTTTTTTACTTAATGCTTCTCCCACAGCAGGAAGTATGCTCAGGGCAACCTTTTCATGAATTAGAAGTGTTTCAGCAGCATTGCATACACCTGGTCTCTGAGTCTTGGCATTTACTGTAATGGAGACTGCCTTTAAAGGATCGGCGAATTCATCAATATAAACGTGACAATTTCCAACTCCGGTTTCAATAACCGGGACAGTGCTGTTTTGTACAACAGTGGCTATCAGATCTGCACCACCTCTTGGAATCAGAACGTCGAGGTATTTATTAAGCTTCATCATTGCTATTGAACTATTACGTGAGGTATCTTCAACAAGTTGAAGAGTACCAGCAGGAAAACCCAGAGATAAAAGTACATCTGAAATTATTCCTGTTATGGCTTTGTTCGACAGAAAAGCTTCTTTACCACCTCTCAGGATAACTGCGTTGCCAGTCTTCAGGCATAATCCAAAAACATCTGAAGTTACATTGGGCCTGGCTTCATAAATTATCCCGATAACGCCCAGAGGAACCCTTCTTTGCCCTACCACCAGTCCATTTGGTCTTTTTTTCATCATAATTACCTCTCCAACAGGATCTTCCAGTAACGCTATCTGCCTAAGTCCATCCGACATTGCAAGGACTCTTTTCTCATCAAGCATCAGCCTGTCTAAAATTGCTCCCTGTAATCCTGATTTTGCACCATTATCCATATCTTTCCCGTTTGCTTCCAGTATAAGTTGTTTCCTATTTACAAGATTATCAGCTACTTTGATAAGTGCTTCATTTTTTTTAAGCGCAGATAGATTAGACAGATAATAACTTGCTTCCTTTGCAAGACGGCCTTTTTGGATTAGTTCTTCCATTGCTGTCTGAATTATTTATGATACAAATAATGTCCCGATTTCCTGGCCAGAAATTACACTTAAAATATTCCTCGGATCATTGCCATTAATAATTGCCACATCAACACCATTTTCCATACAATACCTTGCGGCCTGCAGTTTTGTCGCCATTCCTCCCCGGCTGAATGTAGATGTGGAATTTATGCCAAGTCGTTCAATCTCATCTGTAAATTCAGTAACGACAGATATTATTTCTGCTGACTGGTTATTTTTAGGATCTTTTGAATACAATCCGTCAATATCTGTCAGAATAATTAATAATCCGGCATTCAACAGGACCGCAACTTTTGCAGAAAGGTTATCATTATCCCCGAATTGTATTTCAGCAGTTGAGACTGTATCATTCTCATTAATAATTGGAATGATTTTCATTTTCATAATTTCATTCAGGGTATTCCGGGCATTATTCTTTCTTTCATCGTCCTCCAGTCCATCCCGGGTTAATAAAACCTGGGCGACCAATTGATTATAATCATCAAAAGATTTCTGATAAATCCTGATCAGCTCAGCCTGTCCAATTGCAGCCAGTGCCTGACGTGGAACAAGTGCTTCAGGTGGCTCCTGCATTTTTAAACGACCGGCTCCGACACCTACAGCTCCTGATGAAACAATTACTACTTCCTTATCACTGTTCATCACATCTGAAAGTACCATTGCAAGTTTTTCAAGGCGTGGATAATTAAGTTTCCCGTTTGGATAGGAAAGTGAACTGGT
>CAZEKO010000024.1:0-4673 GCA_964512775.1 uncultured Bacteroides sp.
GCAGTTTTCGAATTTTGTCGTTCTGTACATCTTATATTCTTCGGGCAGGTTATTTCCCACAAACCTTGCTGGTGCTGACTGGGTTGACTTATTAATAACAACAATGGTAAATGAACCATCGGTGTTTTCAAAAGCCGTTGTAATCAGGTCGGCATAATCCGACTGGGTGGTAACCCTGACAGCTCCCGGACGAATATACCTGGCAAAGTTTTTGGTTGTATAGAAAGTGGAATTGGGAGAGTTATTTGTCATCTGCATATCTCCAAATGACCAGTTAGTCCACAGGCTGATGTTCCCTGCCCATAATGATCCATGGATAGCTACTGCCACACTGAGAGCATTGTCAAAATTGGTATATCCAACATGTGTTTCAGTCATCCATAACTCTTTTGGATTATTACCTTCCTGAATGGCATCCCACAAGGCTGTCCATCCTGCAAAACTCGGGAATCCGGAAGTGACACCAGTGTTGTCATATCCGTGCACTGCAAAATAATCGCAGTATGCATCGGCTTTTGTATTCGCTTTAAGGGCATCCAGGTAACCATACATTCCGTAATTTCCCCAGCCGCTTCCAAAGACCTGTTCCGGCATGAAGAATCCGACATTCCCTAATCCTTCTGCAGCAAACCGGTCACCTACTAATGCAATGAGTTCTGCAAATTTCTCCCCACTTAGAATAGCTGAAGGATAAGGTTCATTAAAATATGGTTCATTCTGTAAGCCTAATGCCAGAATGTCAATATCTGCCTGATCTTTGAAAGCTTTAACCACACCAACCATACTTTCTGCATATTCATCATAATAATAGGGCTCAAGGATATTATCGGTATTTTCCCATTCAATAGCCTGTTCCTTGTGGTCTTCGCTCAGATTTCTTTTCATCCATGCCGGGGGACTCCAGGAAGTAAGGATAAAGGTTTCAATTCCTTTGGCTTTCAGATCCCTGTAATAATCCCAGTCAAATGAATTGAGATTAAATCCGTCCATATTTAATACAAATGGGTCATTGTTATCATTTATATCTTCCCATCCACTACCGATAATACCAATACGGACTGCACTACCGCCCATATCCAGGGCCCATAGATCAGCGAATCTGGAAGAAGTTTCAAATGTCCCGATACCGCGTATAGTCTGATGTTTTTCAGTTCTGTCAATTGTAATATTGCCCAGCACATTAGGTTCCTTATTAATGACACTTACGTAGAAATTGGTTTCAGCCGCAAATGAACTAGTATGATTTATCGTTACGGTAATGTTTGCCCTGATAGGATCTGTTGCAATATATGTCAGAATTGCATTCCCGTTTTCATCTACTTCTCCGATTACAGGATTTGGGATTTTATCTGTTCTTGAACTTACAGCAGTTAGTGTAAGTCCCTCTGTGGAACCTTTACCATCTGACAAACCTGTCAGGAGAACTGTATTTTCACCGGAATTCTCAAATACACTCTGATCAGGGATATTGTTAATAGTGACATAAGGAAGTAATTCTTCATATACTGCTGAATCACCAAACCTGATATCCATATAATAAACTAATCCGCTTGAATTGGTAAATGGCCAGGTCGGTTCGGTATTATGGAGATTCATTAACAGAGCGTTGACCCTGGAGGCATCAATTGGTGTACCCACACTGTTGTTCATGTCACCCGGATCACGATAATCAAATGATACCGTGGTTAATTCATTAGCCGGCACCAGGAATTGATGGGCATCGGTATTCTGGATGTTGCGGTTCAGATTTCCATCCGTTCCATGCACTTCATAAAAATAATTCCAGTGCCATGATTCCTGTCCGACAGATAGAATATCATAAGAAACAACAGGATGATCGCTCACATCCAATTCTTTTGGCAATTCAAACCAGATACCACCGAATGTCCATTTTTCAGTGTACTTAATGCGGAGAGCTTTAGTGCCAAGAGTATCCACAATAGCGATCCAGTAAAATTCATTAAGTCCTTCAGGCTGGAAATAAGATAATGCGTTAGGCATAGACAGATCCATCACGTATCCTTTGGTAGGTGGATTAATTGTTTCAAGTTCAAATGACATCACAGTGGTTTTGTTGCCATTGTTGTCTGCCGTTCCACCATCATCACTTATGGTGACTTTTATTTCTGTTGCAGCGGTTGAGCCCAGAACAGGTGTATAGACTAATTCAGCCGTACTTGCTCCCTGGGTATAATTTATCACCGGATCAGGAGTTACACCTGTATTGGAACTTGATGCCGTTAAGACAAGGGTTTGGCCTGCTCCATCACCATCACTGATTCCCGTGAGGGTAATAATTTGCTGACCTGCATTATTGACCACTGTGGTTTTATCAACCTGGTTGACAGTTGGCGGGGCATTCAGGCTGTTGAAAGAACTTACCTTGAAAGATACGCTTGTTGAATCATCCTCATCATCAATTACATACACAGTTATATTTGTCTCACCGGCGGTCAAGGCTGTAAATTCAATTTCACCATACCTGCTGTCGCTGTTATAATCAACATTAACATCGTTAATAACTGCATTATTACTTGATACCGCCACGATGCTTATATCCTGAACAACATCCCTGTCACCATCGGCTATACCTGTTAGCTTTATTACATTAACTGAATTCACCTTTGTCACCACACTATCGAGGGCATCAATTGTCGGAGGATAATTTGAGGCAACTGTAAGCATGAACTTACAAACATTATTTTCAAAACCAGCTTTACCCACCGATGTGAGGACAACCGTATCCGTTCCTTCTGCATCCGCTTTCAGGGTAAATTCAAGCATTGTATTGCCATAAGTAACGGTCCTGTTATTTTCATTCTTGGTGACGTATGTAATTGAATTTACTAAAACATTCTCAATCAGATTTTCTGCACCTGAAGCAATAATGTCTTCTGCATTACGGATTTCAGGAATCAGCACTTTCATTGTCCCTGGGGCGTTCATATAAAAGCTTTGATCGGGTACCTGTCCGATATAACTTAAGGGTTCAGCCTGTTCACCCAGGGCAATATCATCAAAAAAGAATGTACCGGTAAACGTTAGTGCAGTACCATTTGCAACAAACTTGATTTTAGAGATCCGGCTCAGATCTACGATATCCGGATCGGCATTGGTGAAATCAAACAGGACATTCACAAAATCGTCGCCTTTATATATCCTATTCTGCTGGAAAAAGTTTTTACCTGGAACCAGTTCATTGTATAAATACTGACTTCCGACCTCCTCAATCTCATAACCACCTCCCGCAAAATCAACCAGAAATGCCTGAAGGACAAAATCCCTTTCGGCTTTCACTTTCACATTCAGGTAAGGATTACCGGAAATATCATAAATGGCACCCAGATCAACTTCGAATCCTAACCACCTGAGATTGCGACTTCCTTCAATCCTTAGTGCGCTGTCTTCCAATGATAATGAGTAGTCAATATTAGGTGGTATATCATCCGGCATGGTATCTGTATTGAAATCCTGCAGGTATCCGGTTCCACCATACTCCATGACCACTACCTTGAATGAATCAATAGTTGTGTTGGCAACGGCTCCGTTATCAACCAGTTTTATCCATATATAAGCTTCACCAGTGGCATCAGGTACCGGGGTGAAGGAAAGGACGATTGAATCACCCTGCAATGCCGATTTGGTTGGGTTTGGGATAACGGCCGTGTTCAAACTTTTTACGGTAACTGTAATTGGTTGGACAATTTCAGGTTCTCCATCCGTAATACCTTTTATTGTAACTTTTTGCTGGCCAGCATTTTTATAAACCAATATGTCGGATAAAGGATCCATTGTTGGTGGATTCAGCTCGGGTTTGGCAGCAACACCCATCCGGAAATCGTCGATCCAGATCTTTCCGGCTGCTGGAGGATCCCATTGGACTTCATCCAATATAGGATCATCAAGGGTCCCCAGTAAAGAATTTAAATCAATATAAACATAGGTCCAGTTGACTGTATCGGCCGGCACATTAAAAGTAACATCGATTGTCTGCCCACCATAATCAGGACCATTTTTAAATGTAATAACAAAACCAGTCTGAGCCACATCCGATTTAATGTGAAAATCACAGTATGGTTCCACACTGATATCAAATGGCTTGGCCCAGAATACAAAACGGTCCCAGGGATGGGCGAGAGCTGTAACCTTTAACATTCCATTAGCCTGCTCAAAAGTATAGGCATCAGCCCAGTCATATGGAGAGAAAGGCAGAGCAGATGAAAAATCAATATCCCATGATGTTATAGTATCCTGGGAAAAAACCTTGCCTGTAAAAGCAAGGATAATTGCTAAAAGAAAAATCTGTTTTCTGAGTAGATAGCATTTCATAATATTCAGGTTTTTATTATATATGTTAAGTGGATTTTTTATCGACTATTTAAATTCTGATTGTTAATGCAAAGCTTGCACTGCATGATCACAGGGCAGAAATGTAAAAATAACAATAAAAAGTTAATTTAACTAAAGCGGTAACAAAGGTCAGACAGAGAAAGTTTTTTGGTAATTCTAGATTTTTAACCTCCTTATAACACTATTTTATTTAATTTGTATTTCTTTATTTCCATACCCCGTTACTTTCCCATCCCTGATCTCTTTTATGATAATCTTATATCTTCCAGGCAGATCGGAAGAATAGAATCTAATTTCATCCTCACCCCTGAAATCGGGATTCC
>CAZEKO010000024.1:4773-13257 GCA_964512775.1 uncultured Bacteroides sp.
GGCAGGTCATTATAACCAATATTACCCTGTTTTGTCCGGACATCGATGATACCATCAAACACCATGTTTCCAAGGTAATATTTGTAGTGAACCACACTGATTTTTTTCACCTCCTTTGGTTCCAGACTTAACAGATATCTGGTATCGAAATAGAGGACCCCATCAACCAGGATCAAAGGAGAATTTCCGATTACATGACTTAAGTTTTCATCAATGACCCACAAATTCGTTCCAGTTCTTGTTTTGTCCACCATGACTTCTTTAACTATTTCAAAGAAAACTTCTTCCATTACAGGTAATTGTACGAATTTCGCCATATCAAGATTAAAATCTGCTTTACCATAGAAGTTTTGTTCATTCAGGATTTGCTCACTGCCGGCCTCCTGGATATACTGCCCGTAAATATTCCGGACCTGAACCGAAAGCATCATCTCTTCCAGTTCTTCCTTTGCATCCCTGCTGACCATAAGCGGAGGCAGTGTATCAGCCCTGATATTCCCCAAATATTGATCATCAATATGTATAATTTTGTACTGATCCTGGGGATAACATGTAAGTGTCATATAACCTGCATTACCCGGATCCCGCATATAGAAGAAGAATCGTCCGGATGAATCAGTACGCGTATTATAAAACTGTACCGATGCTCCATTAAAAGTCAGGCAGATAATCTGATTTGGCACAGGAGCATTATCATACCGTCTTAAGACCTGTCCCGACAGAATTTCCCCTTTATATTCAGGAGGTTTACTGAATCGGCTGTTATAAAGAGAAAACAGTTCATTTACCGGCAATGAAGGTTCGGAAATAATTACAATATCTTGTATCAGCTCACTACATGCATTCCCTGCAGCCGGTAATATATTTATCCAATCCACAGGCATATCCGGCCAGATATTTAAATAATCCTCCCAGAAATTCAGAAGACTAAACCGGTTAATATCATAGTCTTTAATAACAGATATTTCGTACGTGTAGTGAGCTGGATCCCGACCGGGATTATCTATCATTGCTGTAATTCTCTCCCTCATGGAATAAATATCCTTATCTGTACGGATTTTCAACTCCTCCATTACCGGGGAAATAAAAAAATTCCTTCTTGCAATGATTTCCAGGCTATCGGTCAAAATATACACCGTATAAATGCCTGGCCCCTTTGTGCCGGAAGCGAACCGTAATGATTCCCCTTTTAAATCAATATCTTCAGCAAAATATTCAATACTTATTCCCTTTGTAATTAAAAGGTTTAATTTATATGGATAAGAAAACGCCGCTGTCCTGATAAATGAAAGATCAGTATAATCTCCAGTCGTATTGGTATTAATCCCCAGGCCTTCAACAGCTGGAGGTACTTCAAGAAATATTGTATCCTTTTCTGCAGTGAGAAATTGAATGAAATATTTCATATCACCAACTGGTGCCAGATTAAAAGATCCGAGTCCACTTGAATCAACACTGAAAATATTCAGGGTATCATACATTGAATTAAAAACAATACCTGTTCCCGGAACCGGTTGTAAAAATTTATTCAGAGACCGGATAATGATTCTGTTAGTTACATTTTTAAGAATATTCAGGTACTCCGGATGCAACGTGATCTGATAATAAGGCCTGCGGATAAATTCATCCTGAATGTTTGTCAATGCCCTGAGGTTGAATGGATTAATGACCCTGATCCGCTTACAGGCTATAACGGATGTCCCAAAATTCCTGTTCCAGCTTGTATATGCCTGGATGGTATAGTAACCCGATTCTACTTCCGGAGGCAGGGTAAATTCACCATTTGCAGATAATTTTTCACTATGCAACCGCTGCTGACTGACTATATCATTCTCACCATTCAGTAATTCAACATATATTATATCACTGATGTTACCTGAATTATTTGAAAGTCCGTTATATCCATTTATCTTAAATTGAATGACCTCCCCGGAAACATAAAAATCTTTGTCAGTATGAATGGTCAGAATTTCAACCACCGCTTTCTTCGTAAAATCATTATATGCGTTGATAAAATCCCTGAAATTCTGTGCATAAATGCAGGACGATGAACTCAACAATGAGAATAATATAAGGTTGCTAAAAAATCTCATTTATTATAGGTAAAAGGGATCCAGTCAACCGGTGGTTCCGGATCTCCGGATGTGGTACAATCAAAACAGAATCTGGAATTAGCCAGGGTAGTGATCAGCACCAGCCCATCCCTGACAGTGTCGGCCAGCAACCATCCATATCTGAGATATCTTGCCACCTCGGTATTGTTATCTCCTTCGAAAGTCCTGAAATTACAATCCTTGTATGGGGAAATAAAGACAATCGGATCATTATAGAAATCGCGGACATCTACATACATGGTATCTTTCTTTACAGATGAACATGTGAAAAAACCCAGTACACTTTCTTTAGGATCGTTAATATTCCGGACATTGCCGTTAATTCGTGCAGGAATGGGATCAAACAGGGTACCGAGGTTTTCGTTCAGTTCCTCCAGTGCTTCCCAGTACCGGTATTCCCGCTGATTGATGGCATGCTGAATTACTATAAAACGATATCTCAGGGTTAACCTCGAAGTGGTTTGATTGATATAGACAATAGGTTGTTTTTCGAGCCTGTCACTCTGGTATCTTTCAGTGGTTCCGATCATAATGCTGGATGAATTGCTTTTTGAATAACACATCGTTGGATTCCAGGAACTTGAGATAGGTGAGGAAAATGCCCACGCTTCCTTATATTCCCATCTGTAATAACGCGTACTGTTATCCGGATCATGAGTATCGATATAGATCTGTATACCATCATAGTCAAGATCAATGCCGTTGCGTACATCCCGTTGCCAGTAAAGATTATCAATCTCCGGGCACTTTTTCATATACATCCATTCCGATTCATATCTCTTCTGGCCGGTTTCAATAACCAGTCTGTATTCCCTGCCCGGAATTCCCTGAATTTTGTCAGGGGAACTCTGGTAAAAACCCTCCCTGACTTCGGTTAAAATTTCCGCAAATCCATCCTTTTCTTCAATTCTTATCGTTGCTCCTGACAACGGCAAGGTGACTTCGTCTTCAACTCCCTGACTGATGCTTAATGCCACGGAATAGGGTCCCGGATCATTCGTGATTCCTCCGTCAACAATAAGCAGGTTTTCACTTTTTGAAACGCCGGGCATATATTCCTCAACACATGAAATATGAAAGATCATGAAAAAACAAAGAAATAATACACTGCTTCTTGTGCCAAAATTTTCACATCTCCCCATAATATACCTGATCTTAAAATTTAATATTATAGGTCACTGTAAATATCGGTATTGCAAAGATTGACATCTTATAACCTTGAATTTCCCTTCCTTTTGTGATGAAATATATGGAATACACATTGTCTCTCCCGGTCAGATTGTAAACGGCAAAAGACCATGAGGAATGTGCAATCTTATCGCTTCTCAGATTTCCTTCCAGGTTAACTGAAAGGTCCCATCTGAAATAATCGGGTATCCGGTAAGCATTTCTTTCGGAATAATGCAGTCTTACACCGTTCATAAATGGGAATTTGGCCACGGGATAGGTTATCGGCCTGCCGGTATTGTAAATCACATTGGATGAAAAACTCAGCCGGCGGGATATAATATAATTGAAAACACCAGTTATATTATGAGGCATATCAAAATTGGATGGGAAATATTCACCGTCATTAATATCTTCAAAATCAAATTTCGAATCGACTTTTACAAATGTACGTGACCAGGTATAGCTAAGCCATCCGTTCAGCCGTCCTGCATTCTTTTTCACGATAAATTCGATACCGTACGCTTTCCCTTGTCCGTTTATCAGATCTGTTTCGATCTGTTCATTATTGATCAGCTTAGCCCCTCCTTTGTATTCAAGGATATTTTCAATTCTTTTGTAATAGGTTTCAACAGATGTTTCGACGTTATAAGGCAGGTCTTTGTAAAATCCAAGTGATATCTGGTCGCCATACTGAGGTTTAATATAATTGTCACTGAGTTTCCAGGTATCGGTTGGTGACATTATCATAGTATTCGATAACATGTGTAAATACTGGGCAATCATGTTATAGCTCAGCTTAAATGAATTGTAGGCATTTATTTTATAACGAATAGCCAGTCTTAATTCCGGATGAGAATAAAACTGTATTAATTCACCGGGATTATATTTCAGGGTATCCGAGATATTTGTTTTTTCCATTGGAGCATCTGAACCATACTGATATACTGTTTTGGGTCCCAGGTAATGATACGTGGAATATCTCATTCCTGCATATAACTTTAGCCGCGGACCTGCCTCATATTCATCACTGAAATATATTCCGGATTCAACAGCATGCTCCTTTTCAAGAACGATTGGGATAATATCGGATACTGCACCAACTGGTCTGAATTCATTTGGACTCATCACATAAAAAATACTATTTAATCCAAAACGAAAGGTATGCTTGTTGTTCGGGAAAAAATGAAAATCAAACCTGAACTCGTTATGGAGAATCTCATATTTCAGGGAAAAGTCGGACAGGGAATTTTGCTGATCAGAAATATTATATGTATAACCACTGACCAATCCCTGTATTTCAGTGATGAACTTTTCACTGAAAAAGTGTTTCCATGATGCAGAAACATTACGATTGCTGTATTTGTAAACTGTATCAGAATTAAGCTTGAAATAATCGTTGCTATAATATCCTGAAACATCCAGGAGATCTTTGGCAGAGATTTTCCAGGTGGTTTTTCCTGTAATATCAAAGAAACTGGCGTCACTGTTTTGTATGGCAGGGTCCTGTATTCTTTTCAGTATCCAGTCAGAATAGGTTGCCCTTGTCCCAAGAAGGAACGATAGTTTATCTTTAACGATTGGTCCTTCCACAGATATACGCGCAGCGACAGGGCTGATCCCGGCATTCATGGAAATCTTTTTCATATTACCCTGTTTTGTCTTGATATCAAGAACCGAAGATACCCGTCCACCGTACTGAGCTGGTATTCCGCTTTTATAGATCTCAAATTCTTTAATTACATCAGGATTAAAAGCAGAGAAAAAACCGAAAAGATGGGATGGATTAAAAACAGGGGCATTATTGAAAAGAATCAGGTTCTGGTCGGTGGATCCACCCCTGACATTGAAACCCGATGAGACTTCTCCAACTGTCTTGATCCCTGGTAATAAGAGGGCTGCCTTAATGATGTCTGTCTCACCAAGCATGGCAGGGATGCTTTTTATAGTGTTGATTTCAAGCCGTTCAACACCGGTTTGAATACCTGAAACGTTACTTCTTCTGTTTGCCATTATTTCAACAGCTTTCAGCTCAGTGAGTTTATCTTTCAGGTCAACATCAAACCTGCCGCTGGAATTTAACTGAATATTGACGTTTACTTTTTCTTTACCAAGATTCTGATAGGTAACCTGGTACTGCCCTCGTGGCAGGGAAATTATATAATAACCATTAATATCACTGACCGCTCCTATGCTAAGCTCTTCGACATAAACTATTGCTCCAGAGAGTGGTTCACCTGTTTCGTGTTCCCTAATGAAACCGGTGAGATTTGCCTTCCCTTTATGATCCCTTTCTGATGAATTACCTATATTTATTAATCCATTTGACTGATCCTGCAGAGGTCTGCTGATTTGTTCCGGTAAAGTTATCTCCTGCTTTGCAAGCTGTGCATCATACTTTGTGTCAGGAATTATAAAAAAATCTTCAGGCAATCCAGTTTTAACCGGATAACTTCCTGATAAAATAATATGATCATTTTTGCAGATCACAAAATAGATATCAGCCGGTTTCAGAGTTGCAGTGAGTATTTTTTCAAGAGACTGAGTACCGGGCGGCTGCACTACTTTCATCGTATCGACCCATGAAGGGTCATAAAAAAATCTGCAACTTGTCGTCCTTTCAAGGTGATCCACAAGCTCTGTGAATGAAGAATTATGAAAATTTCCTTCCACATAAATATCGGTCACCTGGCCATATGATTCCAATGAAACCACAACGACAAAGAGAAGTATGCATATTGCCACCCGATATGTTCTAGATTCCTTCATATTGTCTCAAAACACTTATCAACTCGCCATTCGAAGCGGAACGGACCAATATCTGATGTTCCCGAAGAAAGGATTTAACCTCACTCTTTTTGTCACCCAGAGCTTTTATCAGAGCACGGTTATTGTTGATCATGAAATATGCATTGTCTTTGACCAGATATTTAATAGTCTTGTATCTGTATTCATATTGTACAGGTCCGGACTGCCGGATAAGTGTTTTTTTATGTTTGATATAAAATTTCAGGTTATTGTTATATACCTCTTCATAAAAACCTGATTCGGGCAGTAATCCGGTTTCCAGATTTATGAACCTGGCCCCGAAAAGACCGAAGCTATGTATGATATTCTTATTGACCATTATGGATTCCATTCCGGCAGTATCCCTGAATGTCAGGATCAGTTCGTCATTTAGAATATCATAACCGAGAAGCAGATCATGATATGTACCTTTTTCCGTTTCCAGCATCGAATTTACCTGGCCGGCCATCATAAACCATGGATTACCAATTGCAGACGGGTAAATAAAAGTATTTCTTCTCCCATCCAGGTACCCGGTCGGATCTTCATAGATGTCAGAATACCTGTTAAGAATGGATTCTTCTATTGATTCCTGACATTTACTAATAGCTGAAGCAGAGAAATATATAAATGCAACAATATAAATCCTGATAATTGTACCCTTTTTCACCTGACAAACTTGATAACCTGCGGGATTTCATCAATTTGTATTAAGTAAATACCTTTGTTAAGATCACCAACGAAAATCTGGTTTACATTTCTGCCTGATTTCACCAGTTGGCCGGTGATATTATATATCTTTATATTTGTCCTTTCTATACCTGTCAACCTTAAAGTATTATCTTTAACAATGGCCTTAATTTCGGGTTCTGTATAATTAATTACAGATGTTGAGATTTCTTCGTCAAGAAATTCCATATAACCACAATAATAAGTGGTGATGTAGGCATTATCGTCAAGTGAATTCCACCAGTAGTCTGAATTCACGGCATCAACAAACCCGATAGCCTTACAGTCCCAGGAGATAACAGGTTTTACTGCAGGATCGAAAGCAGTATAATCTTCCGCAACATCAATATTGCCAGTTGCCGGATCTGTCAGATATGCCAGGACTTTCGTATAGTCAAGAACCACAATAGCCCTGAGTAAGCCCTCACTGCTAAGTTCATCTTTCCAGTAATGAACGTCAGTATTAAGCTGTTCCAGTCCGACGGAAGTATTTGCCCATGTACTTTTTCCTGTGTTTCCATTACACTCAGCCACCATACCATTAACGATTTTTACTTTTTTACCGCCAATTGGCAGATATCTCGCATAGGAACTGTTTTTTAATCCTAAATCAGTTCCTGCCGCTGTAAAATCAGGTTCATAGCGGTCTTTTTCACCGCTCTGAAAAGCAAGTTCCCATCCATGATCAGTATATAATCCGTCTTTATCAATGAATTTAAGCATCACATACAGGGCATATTCATCATAAAAAGCTTTCCAGAAAGAACCACAGGATGTACCACCATCAAAAACATCTCCACCAGCCTTAACGTGATTCGCCATGATCATCGAATCACCAAGAATGGACCAGAGGGCATCAAAATCAACAGTATTTGCATCATAATTCCAACTTTCCGGCATTTTCTTTATCTGAATGGTTTGTTTTGGAGAGTATGGATTTTCACTGAAATCCACAGCAGTACCCCAGCCAAACCAGCCAATGGGTGTAAAAGTCTGTGCCATCAGTCCGAATATGAAAAAATTCAGTAAAGCGAAAATTGTAGAAATTTTTTTCACAGGATTCAGTTTAAAGTTGTTTAATTGAGATTAAAATTAATTAATTATTGAATGTGCTGCACTATATATTGAATATATAATAACCATTAACTGCCACGGATCATTTTTGATAAAGGTGTATTATATGTCCCTGTCAATTTTTCTGCCATCTCCAGGTCTTTTAAAGCCTCGCTTTTTTGATTCATATAATAATAGACCATTGCCCTGAGTGCATAAGCATTTCCGAAGTTATGGTCGTCATGTATAGCAGAGTTCAGTTTGTTTAATGCAAGATTATAATCCTTCAGCTTAACGTAAATTTTTGCCTTTTCCAGACTTTTATTTTTTTCATCCAGGGATAGATTGTTCTCAACAGCAGTAAGATCTATAAGCACTTTCCTTAAATTAAGAATGGTTTGCTTTTCAGAAACATCCCGGTACCGGATATTCTTTTCTTTGTTATTGATCATATTCAGGGCTTCGGAGTTTTTATCCATTAAATACCTTACATAGATACTGTTATAAAACGAATTATAAAAAGTACAATCAATCTGGCATGCACGGGTAAAATCAAATTCTGCTGCATTCAGATTATTTATCTGAAGAAAAAGAATACCACGCTTATTATATAAGCCGGCATCTGATTGTGCTG
>CAZEKO010000024.1:13357-16697 GCA_964512775.1 uncultured Bacteroides sp.
ATCTGAAGAAAAAGAATACCACGCTTATTATATAAGCCGGCATCTGATTGTGCTGATTGGATCTGTCGATCCAGTTCTGATATAGCTAAAAATATTGTTGGCAAAGTATCATCAGATTCAGAGTATCGATGATTTGGATATCCTCCTCTGAGCGCATTATGGTATAGTTCCTGAATTTTTACATCCTCCGGATATTTGCGGCCAATTTCCTCCAGAAGTTTCGATGCAGCAGCATAGTACCTGTTTTTAATCAGTGCTTCAGAATATTCTATTGCATATGTTTTGTTATCCGGATCCGAATAATATATCCTTCCCAGTTCAAGCAATTCGGTGTCGGTTCTCATATCCCGGCTGTTCTCGTCTGCAGGCTTTCTGGCACCTTCTTCCGTAGTTCTGCCAGAACACTGGCTTAATAAGCCTAATAAAGTCAGAAGCAATATGTTTTGAATTCGCATCATTCAATAATTTTGTACAGGTAGTCCGCAACTATTTTATGCCCTTCCTCATTCCAGTGATTATCTTCGGGTATGAAATATTTCTGAGTCACAGTAAATGGATTTTCTCCATTAATGAAGACTGGAAACAGATTTATAAAATCTATATTTTGATCTGCACAAAAATCTCTCCATGCAGAAACATAATAATCCAAAGTATCCTGTCTCATGATCTGTGTCTGCCATGGATGTACTGATAACCGCAGTTTGATATTCAGGCTGTCACATAAGTCAGACAATTTTCCTATATTCTTCATACCTAGTTTCAGTCCCTTATCAGCCAGGTGAATAAGGGTAGTATCGTAATACCAGTAACTGATCCCGTGAAATTCAGGGCTTCTGAGCAACTCATCATTATTAAAATCCCTGAAAAAATCATAATACAACTCCACTGTATTTTTATGCAGTCCGGTTAAAGACCTGGGATCAAACTGTTTCATTTTATCGACAAAGGCGTTTATTTTCTTTGTTTCAATAGTTGTATGGATGGTGTAAATGGTGAAGGATCTTTTCTCAAAAAACGAGATCAATGCAGATTTCAGGGGAAACAGGAAACCGGTTTTCTCAGGATGAAAATTTTCATAGGCTATTTCATTCTGCATATCTGAAATATCCACAAATACCCAGATCTCATCCGTCTGAAGGCCTGCTGTATTCAGAAGATAGTCTGCCTTCAGATAATAAATAAGGGGACTGTAACTTACAACCGCAGCATTCAATATCTCAATATTTTTTCGTGCGGCCTTTTCCCGGAGGATACCCGGGAAACTATTCTCAAATTTCACACCTACTGCTTCTGTATGTGAATCACCTATGATCAGAATTCTTTTTTTTTCTGAGGTTTTATTGACTTTATAAACAGCACTGTCTCTCAGCCCAAGAGAGTTTGTGTAAACCGGGTATACCAATCCTCCCCATGCTGCAAGACATGCCTGATTTCTTTTTAATCCGTGATGATAGTATGGATGTTTTTCCCTGAACGAATTAAAATCATAAGGGATCCGGATCAACCCAAGGATAAAATCAATAACCAGAAATCCTGCAAGAAATATCAGAACATTTATACCGAATAATCTTGTTCTTTTCACGACGCATTCTTATTTATAACTTAAAAGGCACTGCGTCCTTTTCTCAATTTATAAAAATAAAAAATCCCCTTGCCCGGGGATTTTTTATTTCCTATCATCCTAAGTACCTAAAATATTGCTACTTTGAATGTTTTGGGAGAATTATCCAGTCGGACAAAATATACTCCATTAGTAAGGTTACCAACATTCATTTCACTGACATTGCTGGCAGACTTAACAAGTTGTCCATTGACACTGAATATTTTCACATTGGTTCTCTCAATTCCCTTGAACCTGAGTACATCATTGCTGACGTAAACTTCAATTTCACTGGCAGTGAGTTTTGATACTGCACCCACAGTAGGCTGTTCAAAGATCATGTATCCATTGTAGAATAGTGAGCAATAACTGTCATTATCACGAGATCCCCACCAGTATTCCAGCTTTACAGTACTTACCAGAGCATTTGTTTTTATTTCAAATGCAATAGTATCATTCTTGGGTGTGTTCATGATATCCAGGTAGGACCGGTTTTCAGGATTACTGATGTCCCCTAAGGGATCGAGAGCATAGGACAAAACTTCCTTAATATCAATGACAAATATGGCTTTGATAATACCTGCCTCATCAGACCAGAAGTGATCCACGGCAATCAATCCTAGAGATCCTATCTCATTTGTCGCCCACCTGCTTCCTGTACCTGCAGGACCGCCAACACTCGATGAATAGTCTGTCACACCAGCGCTGGAGAATACAGCTTTTCCTCCACCCAGTTCAATGTAACGTGCATAAGCATTGTTCTGCAGGGCAACATCCGAACCGGCGGCTATAAAATCGGGTTCATAGCGGTCATAATAAACCGGTTGAAGAGCAATTTCAAAAGCCCGTGAATCCACATCCGTTTGTCCATCGGTATCAAGATATTTAAGTAAAAGATAAACATAATTTGTGTCATAGGTAGCTTTAAAGAATCCCCCAAAAGTGGTTCCGTCAAAAAGATCACCAGGTGTGTTAGCTGTATTGCTTAATTTGGAAATTGGTTCACCATCACCTGCGACGGAATTCCATGCAGCATCAAAATCCATGCTGAATGCATCATATTCCCATCCTGCAGGTGTGACAGAAGCAACATAAACTTCTTTTGTGTAAGGGTGATTCACATACCCAACCGGCGTTGAATCTGCAGGCTCTGTGGCCCAGGCAAGCCAGGTTGTAGGTATCAGCGCTTGTGCGAATGCACTTAGGCCGATAATACTTAATAATGTAAGGGTAAAAATTACTTTTCTCATAGACATATTGTTTAGTTTAGTAACTTGTAAATATATATAGAAACTTGTTTCTATTCAGTAACAGTTATAGTTATGGTCTTCACATCCTGGAGATAATCTTTGTTCCAGTTCCCTGAACTGGAAGCTACAACGGTCAATGGATAAGAACCAGCACTGCTGTATCCATTTATGACCACTGAATCAAGTTCAAGATCAAGATTCACGCCCAGTGCTCTATAAAAATCAGCACTGTAAGTATGCACTGAATCATTTCCCTTGAAAAATGTCGCCCACTCGCCTTTAATTTTGTCGGTATACATCACAAAATCCGTTTTGACCTGTGTGGTGTTATTTATCAGGTTAGTAGTGAAATCAGCAGAGGGTTCAATCGCCGGTTCCCTGTTACAACCGGACAGAACAAAGAATAATATGATTATTCCTGCTATTACTATATTTTTCATTTTAAAATTCCTTTAACATTAATAATTAAAAAGTAGAATTTTATAATCTT
>CAZEKO010000025.1:0-8808 GCA_964512775.1 uncultured Bacteroides sp.
AAGGAATGGCCGCCCCTATTAACGATCTTTCAAGAGGTTGTTCAGTAAGTGATATAATTCACCTGATTGCGATTACAGCTAATCAGGCCGGTAATAAATAATAAAATCTAATTCATATGGCAGAATCACTGACAGATTATGGCCTGCGGAAAAAAATCAAAGAATCCGGACAAGGCCAGTTAAAAACAGTTGGAATAATAGGCGGTGGATCCATGGGACGGGAAATAATACAAATCATTAGTCAGTATGGGATCAATGTTGTTTTTATCGACCTCTCACAGCAACGTGTTGAATCGATCATGAAAGATATCGACGCCGCACTCAATAAAATTATTAACAAGTGGGGGCTTACGCAGAGCGAAAAAAGAGCTATTCTTAGCCGCATCAAAGGTTCTACTGATTATAATAGCATCAAGGATTGTGATCTTGTCATCGAATCAATCAATATCAAACAACGTATTTCTTCAATGGATACGCGCAAAGACGTATTCAGAAAAATTGAAGAAGTGGTATCTCCTTCAACGGTAATTGCTTCAAACAACGCCACACTCATGATTTCCGATCTCGCATCTGCACTAAAACACCCTGAAAGAGCCGTTGGATTTAATTTCATTACACCTGCTTCAACTAACAAGATAGTAGAAGTTATAAGGGGCCTTGAAACCGATGAAAAAGCTTATGATTTTGCGATTCGTTTTATTAAAATGCTTGATAAAAAGCCTATAATTCTTTATGAATCACCAGGCAATATAAGTACAAGACTTATTGTGACACTAATAAATGAAGCATGTGAACTACTAATGGAGGGTGTGGCATCCGTCCAATGTATAGATGAGACAATGAAAATCGGATATGGACTTCAGTTCGGCCCCTTTGAGCTGGCGGATCGCGTTGGGCTGGACAAAGTACTTAAATGGATGAATAACCTGTACCAGGAATTCGGGTTTGATAAGTTCAAACCATCCCCGATTATTAAACGCCTGGTTAGAGGAAATTTCCTTGGGAAAAAAGTTTCAAAAGGCTTTTATATATATGAAAATGGTAAAATAATCAGTCAGGCCATCACAGCAACTGAGTTTAGTTAAAAATCCCCATACAAAATAAAAAGTTATCAGATATGAAGATTATTGTTCTTAATTGTGGCAGTTCGTCAATAAAGTATCAGTTATTTGACATGACTAAAAAACAGGTCCTTGCAAAAGGACTTGTGGATAAGGTGGGCCTTCATGGATCATATATCAAACATGAAAGATGCGGTGAGGATAGTGTCAAGCTGGATGGTGAAATTATAGATCACCAGGCAGGTATAGAGTATGTTCTGGGTATATTAACAAGTAAAACCCGTGGTAACCTGAAAAGTTTTGACGAATTAGATGCCGTTGGACACCGGGTAGTACATGGAGGAGAAAAATTCCAGGACAGTGTTCTTATTACTACTGAGGTTATCGATAAAGTTAAGGAATGTATAGATCTTGCTCCACTGCATAATCCTCCCAACCTTAAGGGAATCTATGCTATTCAGGAGATTTTGCCAAATATTCCCCAGGTAGCTGTATTTGATACAGCTTTTCATCAGACGATGCCTAAATATGCATATATGTATGCCATACCATATTCACTTTATATTAAGTATGGTCTCAGAAGATATGGTTTTCATGGTACAAGTCACAGATATGTTTCGCAAAGAGCCTGTGAAATTCTTAAAAAAGAAATGTGTGATCTGAAAATAATCACCTGTCATCTGGGTAATGGAGCATCAATGACAGCTGTTGATTGCGGTAAATCGGTCGATACTTCTATGGGATTAACACCGGTTGAAGGATTGATTATGGGGACAAGAACAGGGGACCTTGATCTTGGAGTACTCACACATGTAATGCAGAAAGAGGAGATCGATCTTCAGACTGCAAATACTCTTATCAATAAGCACAGTGGAATGCTGGGAATCACAGGAATTTCCTCTGATATGAGAGAAATTGAAGCGGCAGCACTGAAAAATGATGAGCGTGCAATTCTTGGACTGGAAATGTACAATTACAGGATACGCAAATATATTGGTGCATACTCAGCAGTCATGGGTGGACTGGACGTAGTTGTTTTTACAGGAGGTGTCGGTGAGAATTCCCCAAGTACGAGAAGAGAGGTTTGTAAAGATTTTGAGTATCTGGGTCTTGAGTTTGATGAAAATAAGAATAAAGACCTTAGAGCTAAAGAGGACATTATTAGTAAGGATTCTTCAAAGGTTACAGTAATAGTTGTTCCTACCAATGAAGAGCTGATGATTGCAGAAGATACCGAAAGAATTATTCATATCCTGAAAAAAAAGAGTTGATTATTTCCCTTTGCCCGGTAAAGCAATATAATAACACATACAAATATCTGAGATGGAGCTGAAAAAGCTTGATGAACTTATTGTACTCGCCAGGAACAGGAAAAAAAGCAGGATCGCTGTTGCTGCCGCACAGGATGTCCATGTCCTGCAGGCAGTCTGCAAAGCTCATACAGAGAATATCATTGATCCTGTATTAATCGGCCATAAAATTCAGATATATAAAATTTTAAAGGATCTTGGAGTCAATCCAGGGACTTTTGAACTCATTGATGAACCAGATCCGGAATCAGCCTGCCAGACAGCTGTTTCATTAATCAAAAAAGGAGAGGCAGATATTTTGATGAAAGGCCTGGTATCAACCCCACCATTTCTCAAAGCCATTCTGAATAAAGATAACGGAATTAAGAAACAGGATCTCCTAAGCCATTTTGCTCTTCTTGAAATTCCCACATATCACAAATTGATTGGAATAACGGATGCTGGGATGAACATCAATCCTGATCTGGATGAAAAAGCAAGCATTATAAGGAATGCAATTGAAGTATACCACAGGCTAGGAATAAAAAAACCTAAGGTTGCAGTCATTGGGCCACTGGAAGTGGTTAATCCGAAAATTGAATCAACTATGCATGCATCCATGCTGACTCTCATGAATAAACGTAATCAGATAACCGGTTGTATTATTGACGGACCTCTTGCACTGGACAATGCTATTTCAAAGGAAGCGGCAGAATTGAAAGGTATCGACAGTAAAGTTGCTGGTGATGCTGATATCCTCCTGACACCGGATCTGAACAGTGGCAATATATTATATAAATCACTGATTTTCCTTGGAGGCGGCACATCTGCAGCTATCATTATGGGTGCATCCTCACCGGTCGTTTTGACCAGCAGGGCCGACTCGGAAATAAGCAAATTCATGTCAATTGTCCTGGCAGCTGCAATGGATTAATAAAAAAATAAAAATCATTCCGATATGTCAACATATCATATTCTTGCAATAAATCCTGGTTCCACCTCTACAAAGATCGCCGTTTATATTAACACGAAAGTTATTTTCCTGAAAAGTATTCAGCACAGTTCCCAGGAACTCCAGAAATTCAAAAGGATATCAGATCAGTTTGAATACCGTCGCGATATTATCATGGATGAATTGAAGAATGCGCATATTGAGATTGATATGATTGAAATAGTAGTAGGAAGAGGTGGTTTATTAAAACCAATTAAATCAGGTGTTTACAAGATTAACAAGTCAATGAAAGATGATCTCCTTGAAGGAGTGCAGGGCCAGCATGCCAGTAATCTTGGTGGACTAATTGCAGATGATATAGCCAGGCTGCTTCCAAATGCTAAAGCTTTTATTGCTGATCCTGTGGTTGTCGATGAATTGGAAGATGTTGCAAGAATCACGGGAGTTCCGAGTTTCCGCAGGGTTTCAATTTTTCATGCTCTTAATCAGAAAGCGACAGCACGATCATATTCACGCCTTTTAAACAGAAGATACGAGGATCTGAACCTCATCATTGCCCATATGGGAGGAGGCATCTCCATTGGTGCCCATAAAAACGGTCGTGTTATCGATGTTAATCAGGCCCTGGATGGCGAAGGACCATTTACTCCTGAAAGATCGGGAACATTGCCGGTAGGCCAACTTGTAAAGCTTTGTTTTGAGAAAGGTATGACTCCTGAAAAAGTGCAAAAAATGATCCTTGGCGAAGGTGGTTATGTTGCCTATTTCGGGACTAATAACGCATATGAGATAGAACTAATGGCTATTGAAGGAGACGAGAAAGCCAGGTTAATTCAGGATGCTATGTCATATCAGATCGCAAAGACAATCGGTTCAATGGCTACAGTCCTTCAGGGAAAAGTTGATGCAATCATTCTTACAGGAGGAATTGCCAACAATCCTATGGTATGTGAATATATCAAAAAAATGGTCTCATTCATTGGACCGGTTATTATCTACCCGGGAGAGGATGAAATGCATGCACTGGCAATGAATGGATTGATGTTGCTCAAAGGAGAGATTGAGGCCAGAGATTATGATGAAAGCAGTATGGTAATCAGTGAAATTTAAGATTCATTCATTTCATGGTGTCGAAACTGAAACAGGTAATATCTTTCCATTAAAGTATTTATTTCCGTTCACAGCAAAATCAGTAATAAAGGAAGCAATTTCTTCCGGCTTTAACTGCGCTGTATATTCAGGAAAAGCCTTGCTGAACATTTCCGTTTTAACCGATCCAAGTGCAAGACAATTGAAAGAAATACCCTTGTCACTTAACTCTGCTGCCAGACATTCAGTAAGAATTCCCAATGCCCCCTTTGCAGAACTGTAAGCGGAAAGTCCCGGAAACTTTGTACTCCCCTGTATCCCCCCTATACTTGAAATATTGACCACATGTGATTTCCCTGATTTTGCCAAAAGACCTAGTAGTGACTGGATCAGTTGCCATGGCACCATGAAATTTACCCTGAAGGTCATTTCTAATTCATCTGTGTCTGTCTGATCGAATGTTTTATTCACGAGATAACCCGCATTATTGATCAGAATGTCGAGCTTATCAAACTTATTTCGGATTGCCGGAATAATATCATTCTTCAATTTTTCATACTGTGACAGATCTGCTGACATAATATCCAGGTCACTACCTGAAGGCAAAGTTGAACAGGATAACTTCAGTTTTTGTAGATCTTTTATACTGCGTGCAATAGCAAGTATTCTCATATCAGGTATTTCTGCCATTGATCTGACAATCTGATAACCAATTCCCCTGGAAGCACCGGTGACAATAACATTCATCTTAATCAATTTTAATATTTTGCTAAAAATATGAATTATATTTGTTTCGTAAATGCACTTTTAGATAAATCATATATCATTGATAATGAATCTGGTAACAAAAAATACAAGAATAATAAAATTTTTACTTCTGTTTCTGACTTTTGTACCCCTGATTCTTTTTGCGCAACCGAAAGAAGAGGAAGAAGAACTCAGACCTGTGGACAGATTATTCTTTGGCGGCAATTTTGGACTGATGTTCGGGACAATTACTAACATTGAAATTTCTCCTTTAATCGGATATTATATCACTCCAAAACTAGCTGCCGGAACAGGTATCCGGTTTGAGTATTTCAAAGATAAGGGTTATTATGCACCTTATGAAACAACCATTTATGGAGGAAATATATTTTCGAGGTATACGATCATTAGTAATCTGGGAGAAGGACTTGATATAGGTCTTAATGCAGGGATATTTGGACAGGTTGAATATGAAGCATTAAGCCTTGAAAGAGGGTATTTCGAGCCTCCTTATACTGAAGATGGTCGCTTTATAGTACATTCAGTACTTGTAGGGGGTGGTATCATCCAATCTATCGGCAGAAGATCTGCCTTTCTACTATCAGTCCTTTACAATCTGAATGAAACCTCACGCTCACCATACAGCAACCCTATAGTGCGTGTCGGTTTTACTTTTTAATCAAACAATGAACCTGAACTTATCTGCATCCAGATAGACAGGAAATGTTGACCTGAATCTTGTGAGATTTTCCTTATTTAATGTAACAGAACCAACTGTCTCAATGTTGGCAGGAAGTTTTAGAAGCTGATTGCCCTTGTAATCAAAAACCATCGATTCACCTGTATGGTTAATATTATTTCCATCAATTCCGATCCTGCTTACCCCGATGACATAGGATTGGTTTTCAATAGCCCTGGCCTTCAGAAGAGTCTCCCATACTTCTTTTCTGGATTCAGGCCAACTGGCAACATAAATCAGAATATCATAATCCATCCTGTTTCTGCTCCATACAGGGAATCTAAGATCATAACAGATCAGTGGCCTGATTTGCCATCCATTTAATTCCACTATTAATCTTTGTGCTCCAGGCTTATAATACTCATTTTCCTTTCCCATCCTGAATAAATGCCGTTTGTCATATATTTTAAATTCCCCCGATGGATACATAAAAACAAGACGATTGAAATGGTTTCCTTTTTCTTTGATTATGAGGCTACCGGTAATACATGAAGAAAGGGATGAGGCCATTTTCTTCATCCACCTCATTGAAGGTCCGGCCATATTTTCCGCCAATGATGAAGTATTCATTGAAAACCCTGTCGAAAATAATTCCGGAAGGACGATAAGATCTGTCGGAGTCTTTATTGCCTGTATCAGTTTTTCAAGCCTGGCAAAATTTTCTTCAGTCCTCTCCCACTCCAGATCAGGCTGTACTAAAGATACATTTAAGATCATACAGGCATGTAAGATTGATAAGCCTTTATTCTTTTAAAGATGCCCGGTAGTCTTCAAGTATTTCTTTCAGCAATGGCTGATAATAGGTCCAGTAAAATTTTGAAGGGCTGCCTGGTTTATCACTGTAAAACAAACCTTTCAAAAGATTGACTCCTGCAAGCTTGGCAGTAAACATTTTAACCGGATATTCAGTAAAATCACCACTGAAATAATAAAAGGGAGAGCCATTAGCTGATTCAATTACTGCAGGAAACCTTGATGGAAGATTATATTGATCGAGAAGTGGTTTGCCTTCCATATTTATATGGAGTTTGAATTCTGCTACTATGTTATTCGTCTCAGAATAGGTTATTTCAAACCACTGGCAGAAATTCATATTTTCCGGAATTTCAAAATGAGACTTACCATATTCCGTCGTCTGAATTTCTGGTTCAGCTATTTCAAGGTGTTTATCTCCTTCAAGGACAATGATATCTTTCGTGATCTCGTTCACCAGCACAATTCCCGGGCCCTTGAAATCCCAGTCTGTCTGATTCTTATTGTTATATAAATCCACAATCCAGATAGGCAGAGTCTTGTTTCTCTCCATGTTAAGGTTAGCAAAATATTTGCCTGTCCATCCACTCCAACTAAGTCCAAGAAGATCTTCAGCTCTTCGCCTGACAAGATCATCGGTAGGACGTGCAAAGAAATTATATTCCGCTATTATAAGTTTTTTGAGGTCATGCATTTTCTTAAGTAACAGGTAATCATTGTTATTTAAGCCTCCCTCAATCAGAGTGCCCTTATCATTAATATTTCTCCCTCTGTACCATTCATTAAAAAATACTCCATATGTATCGGCAAAGTATGCCATATTATAATCACTGGCAAGTTTGTCTATTTCAGTCAGTTTTACCCTGTTAACAACATATTTTCTTGATTTTTCGGGCCTTATCGGATGAAATCCAAAATAATCTCTGTTCATATTATATGCTTTACCATCTGGTTTTGTATACTTTTCATGGATAAGAAACCAGAATAAAGCCCGATGTTCTTTTCTTTCTAAGCTAATAACGGTTTTATTAACAATCAGGATGTTAAGCGGCCGTCCTGAGCTAAGTCCCCAGATAAGCCAACTGATAACAGGGATTAAAACCAATATGATGAGAATGATCAGAATGGTTTTTATTGTCTTCATGGGTTATGAAATTTAATTTCATCTTTAGTGCTATCTTTCCTGTGAATTTTATCGATCTCCGACAGGTAAAGTATCGCATTGTATAAAAATATAAAAATTAATTCAATAAAGAAATTTTTTCAATAAACAGAAGACTTAAAAAATAAATTTGGATTATTATTTGTTATAAAGAATTAGAAATGACTACTTTTTCAATTATTTTAAGTCGGTGAATAAAAAATATTTCAAATGAAGTTCAGCAATAAAAAAATCACTTTTTTATTCTATTTGTTTTTCACCATAAGTGCAAATTCTTTGTCTGCCCAGAATACTTCAAAAATTTACCTTGATCCTAAATATGGCCATGACAGTCTTTCGCGCATTGAATGTGCAGCTAATCTTTCCACAATAAGTGAGTTTATGAAATTAGATCTGTTTGATTATGCATTACCCTCATGGAGAAAAGTATTTAATGATTGTCCTGGCTCAAGCAGGAATATTTACCTATATGGGGTAAGAATTTACCGGTCAGTTATTGAAAAGGAAAAAAAATCTGAACGCCAGCAAGAGCTCATCGATACATTAATGTTGATCTATGACAGGAGGATAGAAAATTTTGGCCAGGAAGGACTGGTTTTGGGAAGAAAAGGTACCGATCTCCTGAAATACAGACCTGATGCTATTCCGGAAGTGTATAGCTATCTTGAAAAATCTGTTATGCTAAGTGGGAAAAATACTGAGGATGATGTACTGGTTAAATTTATGCAAACTTCGGTTGTTCAATTCAGAAAAGGAAAAATTCAGGGGCAGGAAGTTATTGAAAATTATCTTGTTATCACAGATATACTGAACCAGAAAATTGCATCAGGAGAAAAGGGCCAGGCTGGAACTGCCCTTAAAAATGTCGAATCTATTTTTTCAGAAAGCGGGATAGAAAGCTGTATGTAGCGAGCAGAGAAATCTGCAATGAGAATGAGCTTCAGCAAAGTTCTGTTTTCTGGGTTGCTGGATAAATGAAAAAACCAGAGTAAGGACCAGATCAAATTAGCAAGTCA
>CAZEKO010000025.1:8908-16591 GCA_964512775.1 uncultured Bacteroides sp.
GGTTGCTGGATAAATGAAAAAACCAGAGTAAGGACCAGATCAAATTAGCAAGTCAAATTGCCTGATGCTCCGGCCTTAACAAATCATTAATAGTCTTAACCGGAGTAAAAGTTTCTATAGGAACTTCCACAAATAACGTATTCCAGTTGGCCATTGCTCCATTCCAGAGCCCTGGTAATTCCTGAGCTTTGACAGGATGCCCTCCTGCTGATTTTTCTGCAATAAAACCTGTGGCAGGATCAGTGAACTTTAAAAGGTTATATTTTCTTCCCTTGCGGTTCTTCACTCCACACACGAGATCTACTGGATTGAAATGCGTGGAATTATTAAGTATTTCTTTCTGCTTACGATCTGTCAGGTCAATCTGGGATGTCTCGACTATCTGAAGAGAAGAGTTATTCTTTTCATCAAGAACCCAGAAAGGACCACCACCAGGTTCACCTTCATTTTTAACCATCCCACATACACGAACAGGTCTTTGGAGCTTTGATAAAATCAATTCCCTGATGGAACCTTCAGAAAAGCCACCCATATCTTTTTTGTTGAATCTGCATCCACCCTGCCCCATGAAACTGCAAATTTCCCTGAGTTTTTCAAGCCCCGGATTTTCTTCTTCGATTATCCTTTCGTAGCTGAAAATTTTTGCCTGATAATCAAGAAGAATACCTGCAAGAAGTTTTTTAAACTGGTTGGTATTTTTTTTCACCCGGTCAGGAGCAATATTGTCTATATTCTTAATAAAAATAATATCACTATCTATTTCATTAAGATTTTCAAGCAGTGCACCATGACCACCCGGCCGAAAAAGAATTTCCCCGCTTTCGTTCCTGAATGGAAGATTCTCCAAATTGACAGCTATTATATCAGTGGATGGTTTTTGTACAGAGAAGTCGACCTGAAATTTTATCTTGAAATTATCTTCATAGATTCTTTTTTTTCTTCTATAATGGGCAAGAAATGCTTCCCTGAATTCTGGCGAAACAGTCAGATGCAGTTTGACCTGATTATTTCTTGATAACGCGTAGTCAGCACCTTCCACCAGATGTTCTTCAAAAGCAGTCCTTGTATATGTCCCATAATTATGAAACTTAATAAGGCCCTTTGGAAGATTCCCATAACCAAGGCCACTTTTTTCAAGAACACTTCTTAGTAATTTAGAAATATCACCCGCATTAATTAGTTCAGTAATAGTAGTTCCACGGTTTTTTAATATTTTTTCAACATCACCCGAAAAAGCAAAACTCTTAATTTTACTCACAAACTCTCTGAGAAATTCTGATTCATTTACAAGTCCTGATTGAGATAGTCCCTTTTCGGATTTTTCCAGAAAAGCAAAAAGCTCCTTAAACATACGTGTAGCTGCTCCTGAAGCTGGAACAAATTTGACTATTTCCAGATTTTTGCGTACAGACTCATATCTTGCAATGAATTCATTGATCTCCTTTGTAGCTGGTTTGATAATTCCATTACCGGGGACAGCCGGTGATTCAAGAAGAACAGGTGGAAAACCTTTACGGAAATTTTCAAGTTGCTGCTTTATTGTTTCCGGGGAAATCCCTTTTGATCTGAACTGACGTAAATCCTTATCTGTGAACATTGAATTAAATTGTTACATTGTTTTTTCAGTGTATTCGCGGCCTTTTCTAAGGGCAGTGAGGTTCATTTCAATAATTTCCTCTCCTTTAGTGTTGAATATCTTTTTTATCCCATGTTCAAAACTTGCAAAAGGAATATTGATAAAGGGCGTTGCTGCTCCCAGGATTACCATATTACCAGATTTTTTTGATCCAAGATCGGATGCAATTTTATCTGCATCAAGAATGATATGGTGAGGAAGACGTTCTATACTACTAATAAGTTGTTCAATATCAGGATAGTCTGGAATGTTCACAAAGGGACATGAGTTTGTCACCAGCCATCCAGCAGGTGATAGATACTGCAGGTATCTTAATGCTTCCATGGGTTCAACAGAGATGATTAAATCTGCCTGCCCAAGAGGAATAAGATCTGAAGCGATCTTTTTATCTGAAATCCTGAGATTAGAATGGACCGAACCTCCCCTCTGGCTCATTCCATGTACTTCAGCCTGTTTTAGAAAAAGATTCTGGTGGAGAGCCGCTAAACCAATTGAGGCCGCAATTGACAAGATACCCTGACCTCCCACTCCGGCAAGAATAATGTCTATCTTCATGATTATTATTAGCTTTATTGTTATTTACATTTGAGAAGTTATTTATTCTATCTGCATATTGTTTCCGGGTTCTGAGTTCTGAGTTCCGGGTTCTCAGTTCTCAGACAGACTTTTTCTTTTTAGAGGCTGTCTGGATGCATTCTCTTTGCGAGATGATGACTGAAACACCATTATAGCTCAGTTCTTCTTTAATTACCCGGACATTTTCATCATGGTTTTTCTTAAGAGGTATTATAGTCCGGAGATGGTCTGGATGAACACCGATACCTCTGCAAATTTCTTCCAGACGCCCGGTTGCCGAAGATTTCTGCCCTCCGGTCATTGCTGTCGCTGAATTATCCGATATTATTATAGTCACGGGTGAATTTTCATTCACAACGTCCAGCAATCCTGTCATACCTGAATGAGTAAAAGTTGAATCACCTATTACAGTTACAGCCGGCACCAGTCCTGCATCTGCTGCACCTTTAGCCATAGTGACTGATGCACCCATATCCACACAGGTGTAAATTGAATTATAGGGGGGATAAGCTCCAAGGGTATAGCAGCCTATATCTGAAAAAACCCTTCCTTCACCATAATCAGCAATCGCTTCATTAAGAGCTAAAAATATATCAGAATGACTGCATCCCTTGCAAAGTGATGGAGGCCGGTTACGAACAATTTCAGGAACCTCAAATAATTCCTTTTGGGGTAATCCTAATGCTGCTGCCACCAGATCAGGATTCAATTCTCCATCCCTTGGAAGAAAGCCATCCATTCTTCCATGAATTGGTCTGCCTTTGTCCAGAAGGCCTTTCAGTGATTCTTCCACTAACGGATAACCCTCTTCAAGGACCAGAATTTCTTTGCATAAATCAAGAAATCCGGCAAGCATTTTCCTGGGGACGGGATATTGAGCAATTTTCAGGACAGGGTATGGTGGATAATGATCATCAAAATTTTCAATCAGGTAATTAAATGCCAGCCCACAGGCTAAAATACCCATATTATTATCACTATTCCTGAACAACCGGTTATATGGACTGTTTTCAGATTCTCCTTCAAAAGAAGCCTGCAGGTTCAACAGATTCTTGTATTTTTTACGGGCCATGGTCGGTAAAAGAATGAATTGAAGTGGATTTTCGGGAAGGTTTAATGTATTTTGTTCAATTTGTTTTCTCCTTTCGACACCCGACCTGGAATGAGCCAACCTGGTTGTTAGTCTTAACATCACAGGTATCTTGTACTTTTCAGACAGACTGAAAGCATCATAAGCCATATCATAAGCTTCCTGCTGATTGGAAGGCTCCATCACCGGGATCATGGCGAATTTGCCGAAATACCTGGAGTCCTGCTCATTCTGAGATGAATGCATTGAAGGATCATCAGCAATAACAATCAGAAATCCTCCATTTGCACCTGTAATAGCGGCATTCATAAAGGGATCTGCAGCAACATTGAGCCCGACATGTTTCATACAGGTCAGGGCTTTCTTTCCTGTGTACGACATGCCCAGTGCAGCTTCCATTGCTGTTTTCTCATTAGCTGACCATTCGCATTGAACCGGATAGTTCATGGAAAGCGAAAACGATTGGACATACTCCATAATTTCAGTTGAGGGAGTCCCTGGATATGCGTAACAGCCTGATAAACCAGCGTCAATTGCTCCCTGTGCTACTGCTTCATCCCCGAGAAGCATAAGTTTTTGCATGATGCTTTGATCTTTTATAAGTTCAGTGACTAAAATATAAAAAATCGACCTTTATCCTAATATTATGTGTCAGGTTTTATATCTTGTGAACTATGCTGTTAAACATTAAAAATATTTTCAGGCATCAGACTTAGGTTTTTTGGTTATTTTTACCCGCAATAATCCCTTATTTCAGGATTGAGAAATGTGCAGATCCCTGCTAATAATTATTATCAGCCTTTTAATTTGCAGTCTAGCCCAAAGTCAGCCTGAAAAGCTTATCCAGCTTTCTGGAGTTGTTAAAAACGAATATCTTCAGCCAATTCAGTTTGCTCATATTGTAATAAAAAACAAAAACAGGGGAACAATTAGTGACATGCGTGGTATGTTTTCATTTGTGGTGGAGCCAAAGGATACTGTATTGTTTACTGCTGTTGGATTTAAAAGGGTCGCGCTTGTAATTCCCGATACACTGACGAGATATCACCTTCCGGTAGATATTTATATGGAGACAGATACAATATGGATTGAAGAAGTAATAATTCTGCCATGGAAAACATATGAAGAATTCCGTGAAGCATTTTTGAGTCTTGAATTACCTGATAATGATCTAAAAAGAGCTTACAGGAACATAGCATTAATAAAGACTCAAATGTATATGGCATCTAACAAACCAGATCCGGAAATGAATTACCAGTATATGCTGAAAGAACAATATAACCAGCTTTATAGTAAAGGACAGATACCGTATTATAGCATATTTAATCCGCTCAGATGGGTGGAGTTTTTTAAGTATATAGAGGAAGGAAGGTTCAAGAATAAAAATAAGAAATAAAGAGGGTTCCAGGTTTTTGGTTCTGGAGATTATTGAAATGTTAATCTGGAATTGTCCAACCCTGATAAACCTTATGAATCTTATAAATCTTATAAATCCGTTGCCGCACTTTCTTGAAATGACACAATTAAAAACCTGTTTATAAGTTAATATTAATTGATGAATCGCGGTAATCCATGAATTGTCGGTTATTTCTGGTTGTGGTACTTGTCTGTCTTCCTGTGTATCTTCTTGCACAGGATGAGACAGCGACAATTTACGGGAAAATTATCGATCCGGAAGGGAAGCCTATCTTTCTGGCAAGTATTACAATTATTGGCACTTCGCGTGGTACGGTAACCAATGAGAAAGGATTATACGAACTTGTTATACCATCCGGTGAAAATATTCAAATTACTTTTTCATGCCTGGGCTATGACCAATCTGATGAGAAGGTCAATAGTACTCCGGGAGCACGGATTGAAATCAACAAAACTCTCCAGGTCGCTACTCAAACCCTGGAGGAAGTTTCCATAAGTGAATATATAGACCGTAGTAATGCAATTACGAGAATCAATATTAAGACCCTCGATTATCTTCCCTCAACTACCGGCGGCATTGAGGCAATTTTAAAGACATTGCCAGGTGTCGTTTCAACAAGCGAACTCAGTTCACAATATTCCGTTAGAGGTGGAAGTTTTGATGAAAACCTGGTCTATGTAAATGATATTGAAATATTCAGACCCTTTCTTATCCGCTCAGGTCAGCAGGAAGGACTCAGTTTCATCAATTCAGATATGGTTTCTTCGGTAAAATTTTCAGCTGGTGGATTTGAAGCTTCTTATGGCGACAGGATGTCATCGGTCCTTGATATCATCTATCGTCGTCCTGCACAGTTTGCCGGAACAGCAAGTGTTAGCCTGCTGGGTGGTTCATTGCATCTTGAAGGTGCATCAAAGAAACAGCGTTTCACTCATACCTCAGGTATCCGGTATAAAACCACACGATATCTATTAAGCAGCATGGAGACCAAAGGCGAATATATTCCGGATTTTCTTGACTTCCAGACTTTTATGACGTATGATATTTCAGATAAAATTGAGTTAAGCTTCCTTGGTAATATTTCAGATAATCATTATCGGTTCATTCCTGAATCGAGGAGTACTGATTTCGGCACATTTCAAAATCCCCTGAATTTAGTAATTTATTATGACGGCCAGGAAATGGACCGGTTCAATACATACACCGGGGCTTTTACAACACTCATAAAACCCAATGAAGATCTTTCGCTGAAATTTATCCTTTCGGCATTCAGCAGTATTGAAGAAGAAAAATTTGACATCCAGGGGCAATATCTGATTAACGAACTTGATAACAAGATTGGCTCTAAAACATACGGTGACAGTATTCTGAATATCGGTATAGGAACATTCCTGGATCATGCCCGCAATTATCTTGATGCATATATTTATTCAGCCTCACATATTGGATTATTATCCAAAAATGATAATATAACTAAATGGGGTATCCAATGGCAATATGAATTGATCGATGACAAGCTCAGCGAATGGGAAATGATAGATTCTTCAGGATATTCGATACCATATTCCGACAAACATGTACAATTAAATGAAGTAGTCAAATCAACTAATCATCTGATAACCAACCGATTTACTTCTTATTTACAAAACACCAGGAAATTTGAAGATGAAAAGGCTGTTTATTTTTTCAATTCCGGTATAAGATTATCCTATTGGGATTTGAATCAACAATTGCTTGTCAGTCCGAGAATCAGCCTGTCGTTAAAACCATACTGGAAAAAGAACATTATGTTCAGGTTTTCAGCAGGATATTATTATCAACCACCCTTTTACAAGGAGATGCGATATCCTGATGGAAGCCTTAACCGAAATATCAGGGCACAAAAATCTATTCATTTCGTTACAGGAAGCGACTGGATATTTACTGCATGGAACAGGCCATTTAAGTTTACTACAGAGATTTATTATAAACATCTGAAAGATATTATTCCTTATAAGCTTGATAATGTCAGAATCAAATATATGGGAGAAAATAAGGCCAATGGATATGCAACAGGACTGGAAATGAAGCTGCATGGAGAATTTGTTCCCGGGGCAGAATCGTGGGTAAGTGTCAGTATTATGAAGACGGAAGAGGATATTATTGATGATTATATTTACAAGGAAAACAGAGAACCCGGATATTATCCACGACCTATGGATCAGCGTTTGAATGTCGGATTGTTTTTCCAGGATTATTTTCCAAATCATCCGGATTATAAAGTACATCTTAATGTCTTATATGGTACTGGCCTGCCATTCAGCCCACCTGACAATGAACGCTATGACCTGGTTTTCAGGATGCCCTCTTATAAACGGGTCGATATAGGTTTGTCAAAATCCCTGAAAAGGGAAGACAAGGTTTTCGGTGAAAAAAATCCCCTGAATTTCTTCAAAGATATCTGGCTTAATGCCGAAATTTTTAACCTGCTTGGCATTAATAATACAATTTCATATCTGTGGGTAAAAACAGTCTTCAACCAGGAAAATATGCCCGGCGAATTTGGAGTACCAAATTATTTGACATCCAGGAGATTCAATGTTAGGATAACTGCCAGATTCTGAAAATAACAGGAAATGATTATTTTTGGAAATTATTTTTCAAAACTTAATTTATAAACATACTAAAATGACTATCAAGGATTATATTGCCAGGGAAGAAAAATTCGGTGCTCATAACTACCATCCTATCCCCGTAGTGCTTCACAGGGGAGAAGGACCATTTGTTTGGGATGTTGAGGGTAAAAGGTATTTTGATTTTTTATCAGCTTACTCAGCAGTTAACCAGGGACATTGTCATCCCAAAATCCTTCAGGTAATGATAGAGCAGGCTCAAAGACTGACTCTTACCTCCAGGGCTTTTTATAACAGCTCTCTTGGAGAATTTGAAGAATATGTTACGAAGTATTTTGGTTATCAGAAGGTT
>CAZEKO010000026.1:0-5024 GCA_964512775.1 uncultured Bacteroides sp.
ATCTTCTTTAAAAAGCGAGTACCAAGATAATAGAATATTCCTTCCGGATCAAATTGTAATTAATTGCTGTATTTTTACGATCAATGTAATAATTCTCAAATACCTTATTTATGAACCGCGAAAACCTGTCAAAATATGATATTCCAGGGATGCTCAAAAGGCTGGGCATAACAGATATTAATTACGGCGCAACAACCGGGATTAAATTACTAAGGACTTCCGGGGACATTACTGAAAGCATTTCACCCATTGATGGAAAGCCAATAGCTCGTATACAAAATTCTACCCTAAAAGATTATGAAAAAGTAATGACTGCCGCTCAGAATGCTTTTAAGATCTGGAGATCTGTTCCTGCACCCGCAAGAGGAGAGGTTGTCCGCCAAATAGGAAATGCCCTCAGGGAAAATAAAGACGACCTGGGGAAACTTGTAACCTATGAAATGGGCAAAATTATCCAGGAAGGACGGGGTGAAGTTCAGGAAATGATAGATATCTGTGATTTCGCTGTGGGACAATCAAGACAGCTTTATGGATTTACAATGCAATCAGAGAGACCAAAACACAGGATGTACGATCAATATCATCCACTTGGTATTCTCGGACTTATTACTTCCTTTAATTTCCCGGTTGCTGTATGGGCCTGGAATGCTATGTTAGCTGCAATATGCGGAGATGTTGTAGTATGGAAACCAAGTTCAAAAACTCCTTTAACAGCAATTGCTACACAAAACATAATAAGAAAGGTACTCAAAGAGTGTAATGTGCCCGAAGGAGTATTTAATCTGGTCATCGCAAAATCATCTGTCCTGGGGGATAATTTCCTTGAAGATAAACGGATACCTCTGGTTTCAATGACAGGATCGACCAGGGTTGGTAAACATGTTGCGGAACTTGTATCGAAACGTTTTGGAAAAACTATACTGGAGCTTGGAGGGAACAATGCAATCATTGTATCTCAGCATGCTGACCTTGAAATAGCTATCCCTGCAATTGTTTTCGGTTCAATTGGAACAGCCGGACAGCGTTGTACAACTACAAGGAGGTTGATCATTCATAAAAGTGTGTATAATAAGGTTAAAAATTCTCTTGTCAGTGCATATCAGGCGGCATCAAAACGTATTGGCAATCCTCTTGATCCGAATGTACTTGTAGGGCCATTAATTGACGGACATGCGGTGAACGCTTTCACTTCTGCCTTGAAAAAAGTCAGAAAAGAAGGTGGTAAAATTATTTTTGGCGGACAGGTTCTTGAAGGGAAGAAATATATATCCGGAAGTTATGTCATTCCTGCACTGGTTGAAGCAGAAAACGAGTTTGAGATCGTTCAGGAAGAAACATTTGCACCAATCCTGTATCTGATTAAATATGAAACAATTAATGAGGCAATTGAGCTGAATAATGCAGTGCCCCAGGGATTATCTTCTGCCATATTTTCATTAAACATTCGTGAGGCAGAACAATTTCTTTCAGGAGTAGGATCTGATTGCGGCATAGCAAATGTAAACATCGGTACATCCGGAGCGGAAATTGGAGGGGCTTTTGGTGGTGAGAAAGAGACAGGGGGCGGCAGGGAATCTGGTTCAGATGCCTGGAAAGCATATATGAGAAGACAGACCAATACAATCAACTGGGGGACTGAGCTGCCATTGGCTCAGGGAATAGAATTTAAAATCTAAAAAAAGAGCAAAGGGCATGGAGCATAGGGCAGAGCGAAAGAATTTTGTAGAAAAATCAGTTTACTTCGGAATAGACTTTAAGCTTTACCATTTCTTTAGCTGTACTGATAATTCCGTCTTCATCAAATCCGCATTCATGATGTAATTCTTCCTGTGTGCCATGATCGATAAACCGGTCTGGAACGCCAAGGCGTTTTACCCTTGCATTGAATCCATGGTCGGTCATGAATTCTATAATGGCACTACCAAAACCTCCTGAAATAATCCCATCTTCAACAGTGATAACAAGAGTATGCTTTCTGAATATTTTCTTCAGCAGGGATTCATCAAGTGGTTTTACAAATCTCATATCATAATGTGCAGGATGTATTCCATCCTGTTCAAGCAGATCACAAGCATTAGCAACGACATTACCTATATGGCCTATACTAAGAAAAGCCAGGTCATCCCCTTTTCGCAGCTCTCTTCCTTTTCCGATCTCAATTTCCCGGAATGGTTTTTGCCAGTCAGGCATAACACCGGGTCCTTTAGGGTACCTGATTGAAAATGGACCCTGGTTTTTAAGTTGTGCTGTATACATCAGGTTTCGAAGTTCTTCCTCGTTCATAGGGGCTGAAACGATCATGTTAGGGATATTTCTCATAAAGGAAAGATCAAATACTCCATGGTGGGTGGCACCGTCATCACCTACAAGACCTCCCCGATCAAGGCATAAAACCACAGGAAGGTTTTGTATTGCAACATCATGAATTATCTGGTCATAGGATCGCTGCATAAATGAAGAGTAAATAACACAGAATGGTATTAATCCCTCTATTGCCAGTCCAGCTGAAAATGTAACTGCATGCTGTTCGGCAATCCCGACATCATAAGTTCTTTCAGGTATCTGATCCATCATGATCCTGAGTGAAGAACCGGTTGACATAGCAGGAGTTATACCGATTATTTTTTCATTTTTTCTGGCCAGTTCCAGCAGGGTGTGGCCAAAAACATCCTGGTATCTTGGTGGTTGTGGAACTAAAGACGGGATATTAATAATCTTCCCTGTTTTTTTATCAAACCTGCCTGGCGCATGAAATACAGTCTGATTTAATTCTGCCTCGGGAAATCCTTTTCCTTTCTTAGTTTTAACATGAAGAATCTTGGGGCCCGGTATCGTTTTAAGATCTTTCATGACGTCAATCAGTCGGATTAAATCATGCCCGTCAACAGGGCCGAAATATCTGAAGTTCAAGGATTCGAAAATATTACTTTGCTTGAGAAATATAGATTTGACGCCAAGTTCAACCTGTTGGGCATAACGTTGTGCATTCGGTCCCAGCATGCGTATTGCTCCAAGAAAATGCCAGATCTTATTTCTGACCCTGTTATAAGTTTTAGATGTAGCGATATCAAGAAGATATTCCTTCATCGCACCTGTATTGGGATCAATAGCAATATTATTATCATTAAGTATAACCAACAGGTTTGTTTTTTCAATACCGGCATTATTAAGGCCTTCATAAGCCAGTCCACCCGTCAGGGAACCATCTCCTATCACCGCTACCACCTGGCGGTCGGATTGATTTTTATGATTTAATGCAACAGCTATTCCCAGTGCCGCAGATATTGAAGTAGAGGCATGTCCTACACCAAATACATCAAATATGCTTTCGGATGGTTTTGGAAAGCCGCTGATACCCTTGTATTTGCGGTTAGTGTGGAAAACTTTGCGTCGTCCGGTAAGTATCTTATGCCCATAAGCCTGGTGCCCGACATCCCATATAATTTTATCATGAGGGGCGTTAAAAACATAATGCATTGCAACAGTCAGTTCAATAACTCCAAGACTGGATGCAAAATGTCCAGGATTAGAAGATACGATATCAATAATAAAATTACGCAGTTCTTCACACAGGAGGATAAGTTCGTCAGGACTTAGCTTTTTAAGGTCGGAAGGATATTCAACCTTATTTAGTATAGGGTACTTTCCGTTTGTCAATTGTCTTTTATTTATTCCGCAAAGATATGCAGTTTTTTATTTTTATGAATTTTTTATTATATCAGCCTGTTAAACAGCTGGTTAATAATTATTAAGGATTTGGGCAAGCACTTATGTCATATTTTTTATATTTTGCGTTGATTTAATAAAATTGTTGATATGAAAATAACGGATAATAAACCTGGAATATTTTTAACGGGTTTCCTGATTCTTTTCTTTTCATTCTCTTGTGTTTCCACAACAAAATTTCATGAGCTCGAGGACAGGAATAAAAGCATAACTGAAGATCGTGACAGATTGCTGGAACAGAACGAAGGATTTTCGGTGGAAAATGCGGAAATGAAAGCAAAACTCAATTCACTTGAGGAGGAAATAAATTCGTTAAGCTCTGAATCAGATGAAGCAAAGAAAACATACGATCAACTATCAGAAGATTATAATGATTTGAGCAAACGCTATGAAGATCTTCAAAAAACTCAGGATGCCGTTCTGTCAGGTCATACAAGAGAAACACAGCGCCTGTTGACCGAACTACAGAAAACCCAGGAAGATATGCAGCTTAAAGAAGACAGACTCAGGGATCTTGAAAAGAATATCAATGACAGAATGAAAGAAGCTGAAAAACTTCGTTTGCAACTTGATGAAAGAAACAGACGGTTGATCGAACTTGAAAGGATCCTTACTGATAAGGACTCCATTATGAGAGGATTAAAGAATACCATATCTGATGCCTTATTTGGATTCCAGCAGGATGGCCTCTCAGTTACTATCAGAGACGGCAAGGTGTATGTATCGATGGAAGAAAAGCTTTTATTTAAAACTGGCAGTATTAAGGTAGATCCAAAGGGGGTAAGTGCTTTGAAAAAGTTAGGACAGACAATAGAAGATATACCAGATATTTATATTACAATTGAAGGACACACTGATGATGTGCCTGTAAAGATAAATCCATCCTATTATGATAACTGGGATTTGAGCGTAAAAAGGGCTACATCTATTGTCAGAATTCTATTAGAGAATTCTTCAATTGATCCGGAAAGATTGATAGCTTCCGGAAGAAGCGAATATCTTCCTGTTGACTCCAGGCAAACTCCTGAGGCAAGACAGAAAAACAGGAGGACCGAAATAATTATTACCCCTAAGCTGGATGAACTTTACAGGTTACTGGAGTCAAAGTAGGTAAAGATATCCGGATTATTTTAAAATGCTTACATTCAAGAAGTTTTGGAATTTTATGCAAATTGAAACTTCAAGAGTATTATCTTTGATCCTTAGAAAAACTGTAGTATGGGGAGTCCCATATACAGTGAGCATTGAACCGACCTGCCTGTGCAATCTAAAGTGCCCTGAATGTCCAACCGGTTTAG
>CAZEKO010000026.1:5124-9406 GCA_964512775.1 uncultured Bacteroides sp.
TGAACAACCGGAGTCAAACAGATATTTGCAACAACTGCACAGAAGGGATAAGGGTGTATATATAAAAATGTCTCAAATGTCTCAAATGCCTCAAATGTCTCAAATTTATATTATTATTTTGAAGCAATTAAGGCATTTGAGACATTTAAGTGCATTTTCTTCAGACGGTCATAATATCTTTTTCTTTGGCCGCAAAGATATTGTCGATTTTTTCGATATAATCATCCGTTAATTTCTGAACTTCTTCCTGTGCTTTTTTTTCTTCATCTTCAGAAAGTCCTTCTTTTTTCATATTTTTTAATTCCTCATTTGCATCTCTGCGTACACTGCGGATACCAACCCTGGTATTTTCACATTCGTTTTTAGCCTGTTTGACAAGATCTCTTCTGCGTTCTTCTGTTAGGGGAGGGACATTAATCCTTATTATTTCACCATTGTTTGCGGGATTAAGGCCTATATTAGCTTGCAGAATTGCTTTTTCGATGGTTTCGATCATTGACCGGTCCCATGGCTGAATTGCAAGGGTACGGGGATCAGGTGTCCCGATATTGGATACCTGGTTAAGAGGTGTCTGAACGCCATAGTAATTGACTATAATACTATCAAGCATATGTGGATTAGCTTTACCGGCGCGGATTTTCATGAGTTCACTTTCGAGATGCTTAATGGATTTCTCCATGTTGCTCCGGGTATCATCAAGTAATAATTCAACTAATTCATCCATAGAACATTTGTTGCTTAAGGTCTATATGATGGTAAAGATATTTATTTTTTGACTATTGTGCCAATTTTAGCACCTGTCACGATTCGTTTGAGGTTTCCGGTCCTGTTCATATTAAAGACCATGATTGGTAAGTTGTTTTCCCTGCAAAGTGTTATTGCTGTAAGGTCCATTACCTGTAATTTCCTTTCAAGAACATCTTCGAATGTTATCTCTGTAAATTTAACAGCTTTGGGATCTTTTTCAGGATCGGCGGAATAAACGCCATCAACTCTTGTTCCTTTGAGTAAAATTTCAGCCCGGATCTGGATAGCTCTTAACGCTGCTGCGGTATCAGTAGTAAAAAATGGATTGCCAGTGCCAAAAGTAAAAATGGCAATTTCTTTATTGGAAAGAGCATTTATGGCCATTGATTCAGAGAAATGTTCGCCAACCGGTTCCATTGGAATAGCGGTAAAAAGGCGTGCCCTGACACCGGAATGCTCCAGTGAAGACTGGATTGCTAATCCGTTGATCACAGTTGCAAGCATACCCATATAATCGCCCTTAATCCTGTCGTATCCTTTATTTGCTCCTGATAATCCTCTGAAAATATTGCCCCCACCGATGACAATTCCTGTCTCAACGCCCATTTCATGGATTTCCATGATTTGCCGGGTATATCCGGTCAATATTTCTTCATCGATTCCATAACCTTTCTTTCCGGAGAGTGCTTCCCCGCTGAGTTTAAGAAGAATTCTTTTATAAGTAAGCATTTAAAGAAGCCTTAATCTTTCAATCCATACCTGACAAAACCAGTAACAGTGAGTTCTTTATCATTATCCTGCAGGTACTGGAGTATGGTTTTTTTATTATCCTTGATAAATTCCTGGTTCAGAAGTGTTTTTTCTTTATAGAACTTATTAAGTTTTCCCATGGCAATTTTTTCCACAATTTCCTCAGGTTTACCTTCTCTGCGGGCCTGGTCTTTTCCAATCTCAATTTCCTTATCGATAATATGCTGTGGGATCTGGTTTTTATCTACAGCAACAGGATCCATAGCAGCTACCTGCATTGCAACATCTTTGCCAATCTGAAGATTGGATTGTGCCTTATTCAGTCCAACAAGGCTAGCCAGTTTATTTCCAGGGTGAATATAGGGGATCACCTGGACAGCTGTCAGTTTTTCATAGAATGACAGATCGATTTTCTCACCGATAACTCCGACCTGCTGGGTAACAGCATCTGCAACAGTTCTTTCACCAAGACCTGATTTTTTCAGTTCTTCAAGGTTAGATGGTAGTTTCGCGAGAGCCAGGTCAAGAATAGATTCCGCAAAACTTATGAAACTTTGATTTTTGGCTACAAAGTCAGTTTCAGAATTAAGTACAATTATAACTCCGGTCTTCTTATCGGATGAAACCTTAGCAAGTACAACTCCTTCATTTGCTTCACGATCAGCTCTTTTACTTGCAACAAGCTGGCCTTTTTTTCTGATTATTTCAATTGCTTTTTCAAAATTTCCATCTGCCTCCAGTAATGCTTTTTTACAGTCCATCATTCCTGCGCCGGTGGATTTTCTGAGTTTTACTACATCTGCACTATTTATCTCAGCCATTTTAATTAAATTTTAAATGATATTATTTTTCAAGTTCAGAAGTTTTCTTAGCTACTGATTTTCGGGCAGAAGACTTCTTCATTTCTATTATTTCTTCAGTTATCTCTTTGGTAGTATCTTCAAACTCTTCTTCTGTGACCGCATCAGATTCATCAAAAACTTCTTCTTTTTCTTCTTCCAGTTCTTCATGTTCTTCTTCAAGCACTTCCTCCTTATCCGGTTTTTTATCCTTTGAGGCCGTTTCTTTTTCTCTTTCAAACTTACGTTCATTCAATCCTTCAGAGATGGCTTCACATAGGATATTAATTATCAGAGAAATAGATTTTGAAGCGTCATCATTTGCAGGGATGGGGAAATCAACTAAATTCGGATCTGAGTTGGTATCTACCATTGCAAATACTGGTATACTAAGGCGAATTGCTTCTCTGACAGCGATATATTCTTTACCTACGTCAACTACAAAGAGTGCAGCAGGTAATCTGGTGAGGTCTGATATACTGCCCAGGTTTTTTTCAAGTTTTGCCCTTTGTCTTGTGATCTGGAGGCGTTCTCTTTTGGACAGGGTAACAAATGTTCCGTCCGTTGCCATCTTATCGATAGAAGTCATTTTTTTGACGGCCTTCCGAATAGTAGGAAAGTTTGTCAGCATACCTCCTGGCCAGCGTTCAGTTACATAAGGCATATTGATCTGCTTGACTCGCTCGGCGACAATATCTTTAGCCTGTTTTTTAGTAGCGACAAAAAGAATTTTGCGGCCTGATTTTGCAATCTGTTTCATCGCAGATGCTGCTTCATCAATCTTCACGATAGTTTTATGAAGGTCAATAATATGAATCCCGTTCTTTTCCATAAAAATATATGGAGCCATATTAGGATTCCATTTCCGCTTAAGGTGCCCAAAATGAACACCTGCTTCGAGAAGTTGCTCAAATGTTGTTTTTTGCATTGGATTATTTATTGGTTGTTTACATTCTGATTTATCAACCGGGAAGTAGTTCCAAATGGAAGTCTTTCCGGTTTAGATACTAAACAATCTTCCAGTTTAACGTTTACTGAACTGGAATCTTTTTCTTGCTTTTGGCTGTCCCGGTTTTTTACGTTCGACCTCACGCGGATCTCTGGTCAGCAAACCATTCGATTTTAGTAAGGGTTTTTTCTCGGGATCTATTTTGATGAGGGCTCTTGAAATAGCGAGTCGGAGAGCTTCAGCCTGACCGTTTAAACCGCCACCGTCAAGATTTGCTTTAATATCAAATTTTCCTGTTGATTCAGCCAGTTTTAATGGTTGTTCTATAAGATAACGTAGCTGATGAGTTGTAAAATAATCTTTGTAATCTCTGTCATTCACTATTATCTGTCCTTTGCCTTCGTTAATATAAATACGGGCAACAGCAGATTTTCTTCTTCCTGTACTGGTTACTCCCTCCATACTTTATTTTATTGAAGTTAAATCAATTTGTTTTGGTTGCTGAGCTTCATGCGGATGATCAGAACCGGCATATACATGAAGGTTCCTGAATAATTCCCGTCCCAGCCTGTTTTTGGGCAACATCCCTTTTACAGAATTTTCAATCAGCGCTGCAGGTCTTGTAGCAAGCAACATAGCCGGCGTCTTAGTCTTTTGTCCTCCCGGATAACCGCTATAGCTTATAAACTTCCTGTCGGTTGTCTTCTTCCCGGTAAGCTTTACCAGTGCTGCATTGATTATTATTATGTTGTCTCCACAATCGACATGAGGTGTAAAGTTTCTTTTATGTTTTCCGCGCAGTAATTTAGCTGCTACTGAAGTCAACCTGCCAAGAATCTGATCTTTCGCATCAATGAGCAACCATTCTTTCTGAACAGTTGCCTTATTAGCTGAAACCGTTTTGTAACTTAATGTATCCACTTTTTCTGATTTTTCCAGTTATTCTTTTTATACCCTGAATTTGTGGTTCGCAAAAATACAATTATTTTTATTAAAT
>CAZEKO010000026.1:9506-16464 GCA_964512775.1 uncultured Bacteroides sp.
TCATTCTTCCAGAAGGAAAATTTCCCTACAGAAATATTTATCTGATAGGGATAGCGGCCCTTGCAGCAAGCCTGCCTCTGTCAATTTTCACCACAAGTGTTGCTGAAATAATCTTAGTCGCAAACTGGTTAATTGAACGAAATTTTAAAGAAAAGTGGCAGATTATTAAAAGCAGAAAAAGCCTTCTGATTATTGGATCTATTTACCTTATTCATTTAATCGGTTTAATAAATACTCAAGATTTTAATTATGCATTTCATGATCTGAAAATAAAATTGCCATTGCTTGTGCTTCCTCTGGTTATTGGCACATCGCCTGCTTTGGAAAGAATTCAGCTTAAATGGATACTTGTTTTTTTTACGTGTGCAGTCCTGGCTGGAACCATCATTAGTGCATCTGTTCTCTTCAACATTGTTCCCTATCAGTTCAGCGATGTTCGCGAAATATCATTATTTGTTGACCATATACGGTTCTCTTTATTGATAAATATTGCAATTTTTTCCCTGTTATATATCATTTTATCCGGTGAATTTAAATTAATGAAATGGGAATATATTGCTTATACACTTGTTTCAGCATGGCTGATACTGTTTTTGGTTATGCTACAGGCACTTACCGGATTGTTTGTTTTCGTGATAACCGGCTTTCTGCTGTTCTGGATTTATATCCGGAATATTAAGCACATAATCATCAGGTGGTTCTTAGCAGTATTTATGATAACAGCAATTTTGATATCGGTATCTTATCTGACTAAAGTAATATCACGTTTTTATACTGTTGAGCAGATAAATAAGGATCAGATTGACAAATTCACTATTAACGGCAATCCCTACGAACACGATTTCAGTAAAGGCCAGTTTGAAAATGGTAATTATGTCTGGTTATATATATGCGAAAAAGAATTACAAAACGAATGGAATAGAAGAAGCAGTCTCACATATGATGGAAAGGATCTAAAAGGCCATGAGATCAAGTACACCATTATCAGGTATCTTACATCAAAAGGATTTCGAAAAGATTCACTGGGAGTTTCGAGGTTGACTGATGAAGACATAAGGTTGATTGAAAATGGAACAGCAAATTATATTTATGGAAAAAAATTATCTATTTATCCAAAAATATATGAAGTCATCTGGCAGATAGATGTATTCAGGAGGGGAGAAAATCCTTCAGGCCATTCTGTTACACAGAGGATCCTCTATCTTCAGGCTGGAATAGAGATTATTAAGCAAAAATTCTGGTTCGGTACCGGAACCGGGGATGTAAAAGATGCATTCAGCAAATACTATGATGAAACTGGAAGCAAACTTGATAAAAAATGGAGATTAAGGGCTCATAATCAATATATTACTTTCTTTCTCACGTTTGGTGTATTTGGATTTATTTGGATTATGGTATCTTTAATATATCCTGCATTTCTTGAAAAGAAGTGGAAAGATTATTTTTTCATAATGTTCTTTATTATAGGATTTCTTTCCATGTTAAATGAAGATACACTTGAAACGCATATCGGCAATTCGTTTTTCTCATTTTTTTATGCATTATTTCTGCTGGGAGTGAGGAATAAAGAATAGTTACAAGGTTACAAGGTTGCAATGTTATAGGTATAACATTGGGAGATTATCTATGAGTTGGAACAAACTGGATCATACTTTTTACCAAAGGGATGTACTGGAAGTTGCACCTGATCTGATAGGGAAATATCTGGTGAGGAAGTTTGAAGATGGACAGATCTTTCGCAGTATGATAACTGAAGTTGAGGCATACAGGGGAGAAGAAGATCAGGGATGTCATGCGAACAAAGGCAGAACAGTCAGGACTGAAATAATGTATCATCCGGGAGGAGTAATCTATGTATATCTTATTTATGGAATGTACTGGATGCTGAATTTTGTTACCGGGTCGGAAAACAATCCACAAGCAGTTTTAATACGCGGGATTGATAATATTTGGGGTCCGGGAAAGATAACCCGCCAATTGAAAATTGACGGATCTTTTTATGGGGTAAACCTGGTTAATTCAGATAAAATTTGGGTCGAAGATAACGGCATTATGGTGGAACAAATTGCCAGAACTAGAATAGGCATTGATTATGCGGGAGAAATATGGAAAAACAAGAAGTGGCGTTTCATTTTAAAATAAGTAAGTTAAATTTTCTTAAAATATCCTTCCAATTAATTAAAAATCTGTTTCTTTGTCAAAATTTTTTGAAACCCTTACAGTATGAAGAGATACCATCTTATTAATAACATTATCGGATGGATAGTCTTTCTGGTTGCTTCAATTGTGTACCTTGCTACTATCGAGCCTACGGCAAGTTTTTGGGATTGTGGCGAATTTATTTCAGCTTCTTTCAAGCTTGAGGTCGGGCATCCTCCCGGTGCACCTTTCTTTCTTCTGCTTGGACGGTTCTTTTCACTTTTTGCTGGTGGCAATGTTGAGAATGTCGCTAAAATGATAAATGTCCTTTCTGCTCTGGCAAGCTCCTTTACCATTCTATTCCTGTTCTGGACCATTACTCATCTGGCAAAGAAAATGATTCCGAAAGAAGAAGAAATATCACTCAGAGATATGATTAATATTTTCGGGAGCGGAATTGTAGGGGCCCTGGCATACACTTTTTCCGACACTTTCTGGTTTTCGGCAGTTGAGGGGGAAGTGTACGCAACATCAAGTCTATTTACTGCAGTTGTATTCTGGGCGATACTGAAATGGGAAAATGTTGCCGATGAAAAACACGCCAACAAATGGCTCATTCTTATCGCATACCTGATGGGCATTTCCATTGGAGTACACCTGCTGAACCTGCTTGCCATTCCTGCAATTGTATTCGTTTATTATTTCAGGAAATATGAAGTTACCAGAAAAGGTGTCATTTTTTCAATACTGATCTCCGTTTTATTACTTGCTGTAATGCTTTATGTTATTATTCCCGGAGTCGTAAAGCTGGCCACAGTTTTTGAGCTGATATTCGTAAATGGTATTGGTTTTCCATATCATTCAGGAGCGATCTTTTATTTAATTATTTTATTTGCCGGTATCGGATATCTTGTCTATTGGTCGCATAAACACAAGAAAATAGTATTGAACACTGCCATATTAGCCTTTGCTACCATCGTAATAGGAATCTTATCTTATACTACGGTTCTTATCCGGTCTGCAGCTGATCCTCCAATGGATCAGGATAATCCGGAGAATGTTTTCTCCTTATTGTCATATATTAATCGTGAGCAATATGGCCAGAATCCTTTGTTTCACGGTCAATACTATAATGCTCCCGTCCTAAGTGCCAGTCCAGGTAAGAAAATATATGCAAAGAAAGATGGGAAATATGAAAGTATTTATAACAGGCCGAACATTGAATACGATAAACGTTTTACAACAATTTTCCCAAGAATGTGGAGTCCCGAACAGGATCATATTGAGGCATACCAGGAATGGGGAAAGATTAAGGGAGTAGCGATTAATGTATCCAATCGTTCTGGAGAACCTGAAATCCGAAAAAAACCCACTTTCGGGGAAAATCTGAGGTTTTTCTTCCGATATCAGGTCGGACATATGTATCTGAGGTATTTTATGTGGAATTTTGCTGGCAGGCAAAATGATCTTCAGGGTTATGGCGAATTTTTTAAAGGTAACTGGCTGAGTGGTATAAATTTCATTGATGAACCACGATTAGGTTCCCAGGATGATCTGCCAGTTTTCCTGAAAGATAATAAGGGCAGGAATAGATATTACTTCTTGCCGCTTCTACTCGGTATTATTGGTATTATAGGGCAGTTCTTAAAGAGCAGAAAAGATTTCTGGATAGTACTGCTGCTTTTTATAATGACAGGTTTCGCTATTGTAGTATATCTCAATCAATATCCTTTCCAGCCACGTGAACGTGACTATGCCTATGCCGCTTCCTTTTATGCATTTTCAATATGGATAGGTCTTGGTGTTATTGGGCTGGCTGGCTTTTTGCAAAAGAAAATTCCCGGGATTCTATCAGGTATTCTGGTCTTATTAATTACTTTTCTGGCAGTACCAGTACTAATGGCCAGGGAGAACTGGGATGATCATGATCGTTCCGGTCGTTATACCTCAAGAGATTTTGCAAGCAACTACCTTAATTCCTGTGAACCTAATGCTGTTTTATTCACCAATGGTGATAATGATACATTTCCACTCTGGTACGTACAGGAAGTTGAAGGTATAAGGACAGATATCAGAGTATGTAACCTGAGTTATCTCGGAGCCGATTGGTATATAGACCAGATGGCCAGAAAAGAGTATGATTCAGAACCGTTGCCGTTTGGAATGAACCAGGATCAGTACAGGCTGGGTAAAAGAGATCTTGTTTATCTTATTGACAGAATCAATGAACCTGTAGAGCTTAAGGATGCGATGGATTTTATCCGAAGTGAGGATCCAAGGACAAAAACTTTCGGGAACATCCGTGAAAGGATAGATTATATACCTTCCAAAAAATTTAAACTGGCGATTGATAAATCGAGGATTATTGATACAAAGACGTTGGATGAAAGCAATATGGGGAAAATTGTAGATGAAATGAGGTGGGAACTTAAGAATGAGGTGATTCATAAAAATGGTTTAATGATCTTTGATCTTATTGAACACAATAATTGGGAACGTCCTGTTTATTTCGCGGTTACAGTTGCCAGGGATCTATACATGAATCTTCAGACCTATTTTCAGCTCGAAGGAATTGCATACAGACTGGTACCTATATATAATCCCGTCCAGATGGGACAGATTGGCAGTATCAATTCGGATGTTATGTATGATAATATGATCAACAAATTTCGCTGGGGTGCTGTACAGGACAGCAATGTATATCTGGATGAGAATAATATGAGAATGCTGGGTAATTTTCGCAATAATTTTGGCCGGCTTGCAGAAACTCTTATAAATGAAGGGAAAAGAGACTCAGCAAAAGTGGTTCTTGACCGTTGTATGGAAATAATGCCGCACGAAAGAGTACCTTTTGACTATTTCATGCTGATGATAATTGAAAATTATTATAGGTTGGGATATAATGAAACAGCTACACAATTCGTTAACCAATTATCTGATGTAATCGGTGAGGAACTGAGATATTTTCTGGGAGCTGATAAGAAATTCAGGAATAAGCTGGATTACGAATTGCAGATAAGGATGCATATAATGCAGGAGCTTGTCAGCATTACTGAAAGATATGGGCAAAAAGAAATTAATGATAAACAGTTGCAGATATTCCAGGAATTAGTAAATTTATATTCTATAAACAGTTAGGTTAATAAAAAATGTTTTTTGTTAGAACACCAATTCTCCTTATGAAGGTTTTTCCTGAACTGATCTGGCGATTTAAGGGAAAAGAGAAGGAGGAAAACAATCATGTTTATCTGACATTTGATGATGGTCCAACGCCGGGTGTAACTACCTGGGTGCTGGATCAGCTGCGTCAATTTGAAGCACAAGGCACGTTTTTCTGTTTAGGTAAAAATGTAGAGAAGAATCCGGATCTATACAATAAGATCATAGAAGAAGGGCATGCTGTTGGAAACCACACTTACAGTCATCTGAAAGGATGGCAGATGGACAACACAGAATATTTCAGTGATATAGATCTTGCCAACAATTTTATAAGAAGCAATCTTTTCAGGCCACCTTATGGCAAATTTACAGCATCCCAGATCAAGTATCTTTCAGATAATTACCAGATTGTGATGTGGGATATTCTCAGTCAGGATTACAGTCAAAATATCTCTCCGGATAAAGTTTTGTCAAATGTGCTTGATAATGTCAGAGGAGGGTCTATTGTGGTCTTTCATGATTCTGTGAAAGCGGAACCAAATCTGACCTATGCATTACCCCGTGTATTAGAGAGTTTAAGCGGGAAATACGAGTTCAGGAAAATAAGCTGATATTGCCCGGTATTATGGGCATCAAAGTTGTAATGTGCAGGTTCGGTGTTTTACCGGACCTTTTTGTTTTTATGAATCAAGGATCTAAATAAATCTTCATATTGGTTGGTTACTTCCTCCCATTGATACAGTTGTTGGATTATTTTTAGGTTTTCTTCAACCAGGGATTCTTTTCTGTTTATCCAATCCTTTTCTGATAGTAGAATACCGGTAATATCCTCTGCATTATTAAAATACAGTGCATTTTCTTTTAAAATGATTCGGTTGAATTTATTATCATGGGCTATGATAAGTGATCCGGCGGCCATGGCTTCAAGAAGGGAAGGATTGGTTCCACCGGCAGAATGTCCATGGAAATAAGCTTTTGAATAATACCGAAGATTATCCAGAATGTTCTGATCAAAGATATCTTTTGTAAAAAGAATATTTGATGAAGCGGCAAATTCTTTCATTAATTTCCGTCCGAAGTTATTTAATGGATCACCAACAATCAAAAGTTTTCCGACGTATCCTGATTTCAGAAAACCTTTTATAATTGTCTGGAGGTTATTTTCAGGTTCAAGCCTTGCGATAACCAGAAAATATTCAAATGGCTGCACATTAAAAGTCTTCAGTATTTGTTTATCAGGATTTTCAAAAATATCAGCGCCGTAAGGGATATAGATTGAATCAACGTTATATCTTTCTTTATAATAATTGACTAATTCAGGATTATCACAAACTAATTTAAATCCAGTTTTTGCAACACTTTTTTCTGCTATCCGGATTATCAGTCGGATGATTGGACTCCATTTTGGCCTTTGCCATTCCATACCATCAGGATTTATGAGCAATTCCGTCTTTCTGAAATTCAATAACCTGAGGGCAGGGGCGGCAGTAGCATAGCCGCATTCAAGTATAATATCGGCTTTTCTTTTAATAGCATCCCTCAGGCACAGGAAATCATAAAGGTAATTGGCTGCGGGGCCGATATATTTTTCAGGACTGAATTTCCGGATTATCTTTACCTTATTACATTCATCCTTGTGAACAGGGTGGAATGATGGATT
>CAZEKO010000027.1:0-6187 GCA_964512775.1 uncultured Bacteroides sp.
GTGTCTTCCTGTCCGTCATAGGCTATGCTGACATATGGAATGTTCTCGTGATCCCTTTTAAACAGGTCTGCTACTGCAGTTACAACGGTTCCCGGCATACAGGTAAAAGGAAGAATATTGGCAATTCCTGATATCCCGGTTTTGAACAATGCTACGGAATTTCCAAGGTTTAACGCTGGATCTCCATCATAGTGCCTGTGGATATAAGGTCCGCAAGATTCAAGCATTTCACTCAGCTCAATCTCCCTTTCATGGTCGTACATCCCATGGATTGAATGCTGCAGTTTCCTGGCAGAATAAGTCTGGGCATATTGCTGCATCTTTGATTTCAGAATGCCTTTATAATCGCCTTTCCATCTGCTGTCTCTTGTATAACGGTATGTTGAATAACTTAACCATTCACTGAAAGGTGCTATAACAGTTTCAGCACCGTACTTTTCCAGTTTCTGCACCAGATGTCCGCTGCAGAATGGATTATCACGCATGAAAATTTCACCAACTACTGCAATTACTGGTTTTCTTTTCCCATTGTGCATTGGTATTTCATTGAATCTTTTCCCGGATTGATGGAGTACATCAGTTAGATCCTGGCAACCATTTTCAATTGACTTAATTACATTTGCCAGTGCCTGCTGGTATACTTTTTCAACTGAACCTGGTATCAATTCATATGGTATTCGTTCCTGTTTCAATTTCCGCAGAAGATCTACCGCTACAAATCCTCTCCATGCGGCATAACGAAACTTTGTACCCTGGCCTCCGGATATATCCTCATATGCAGTTGTATTACTCGGGGATATGATCTGGGCATCTTTATATCCGAGCTTATTAAATACTATTCTTTGAAACTTATTGTATTGACCGAAACGACAGGGGCCATTATGATCAGGCATGAAAAAACTAACCTTTCGTGGATCTACACCGGGTTCCATGAGTTTTTTAAGGAAACTCCCTGTTGTACAGATCATCGGGAAGCATTCCCTGGATGATGTATATTTTCTGCCCAGCTCAAGGTCTTTTTCATCCTGCATGGGCAGGACATCAGAATTTATCCCGCAGGATCTGCACGCAGCTGCAATCGCATAAGCAGCATCACACATATAGGGAAAATATAATATCCGGTCTTTCATTGGTTCGGATGACATTACACCTGGCCTGAATATTTCTTTTTCCTTCTTTCCTGATATCTTCGATCCTTTCAGACTGTCCAGAAATGCTTCATACCTCGTGATCATACCTGCATCTGCACTATGCTCATCAATCTCGATCTCCATATAGGATTTTCCAGCCATCTCTTCATGAACAAAATGTGCCAGGAAGGAATCGGGTCCACAACGGAAATTTCCCATATAGACAGCATGCAGTTTTTTATCTCTTGCTACAATCCTCGTAGCTGCAAGAAGTCGCTGCCCGTTTGGCCAGTACATCTGTGGATAATCATCAGTGATATGTTCGCTGCCCAGGGGCAAATAATCCATTGGTATGGGAACGACATCCAGATTAATCAATTTTTCAACCATGCTCAGGTTAAGAGCAGGATCACCGGTATTGTACTGTCTGCCCATAATAACCATACATTCCTTATCCTCAGGCAGATTATTCATTACTTCCTGGCCACGTAAAACCAAAGCCTGTTCAAACTGGGATTGGGCATGGTCGGCTTTTGTAATAGCATGTAAAACTTTTTTCGAAGGTATTCTGAATTTTTTCCACATGAAATCAGACAATTCCTTATTCAGGACCTTTCCAAAATACCTGAAATTAAGTGTAGGTACAAGGAGTTTATTAATGGCATCTCCCGAAAGTGCAGCCTTGACCATGAATGGATATGTCTGAATCCACGGACAGTTGCAATTGCTGGTGGGATTATCAACCTCTGCTCTTGTATTAATAATAAATGGTGTAAACACATAATCCACTTCCTTTTCCAGAAGATCATAAATATGCCCATGCATGACCTCTACCGGGAAACAGGTTTCTGCAACCAGCATATCCAATGATTTCCGGATTATCTGGTTATCTGTCTCGTGTGATAATACAACCCTGAAGCCGAGATCTTCAAAAAAGGTTCTCCAGAATGGGAATTGCTGGTAGAACAATGTTAATGCCCTTGGGATACCGACAGTAGTTTTTCCGTTTGCCGGCTGTTCCTTGTAATCTCCCATCAGCATTTTCAGGCGCTCATCGAAATAGTTTGGTATATCCTTACCCTTACCCTTACGTTCGTCCAGTTCATATTTTTCACACCGCCCCCCATAATACAAAGGTTTACTTTCACCTTCAATTCTTACCCTTCTGATTTCACACTGATTAGTACATTCCTTGCAGGTAAATTTATCTACCTTATATGGTATTTTGCTGATATCGAATCCTTTAAATCTTGTCTGAAGATTTTTTTCCTTCACATATTCCCTTGCAAGTATAGCCGAGCCAATAGCACCGGTTACATCAAAGTGGGGTGGAACATATATCTTTTTCCCTGTTACTTTTTCGAACGCAGCCACAACAGCCCTATTATTCGTGACACCGCCCTGGAAAAGAATATGGTTGCCAATCCTCTTTTTCCTGACTACTTTCTGGATATAATTATGAACTATTGAATATGCAAGTCCACCGATAAGATCTTCCTTTTTTGCTCCTTTTTGCTGATGCGAGTTAAGGTCAGATTCCATAAATACGGTACAACGATCACCAAGTGCAGCAGGTTTTTTCGCCTTAAGGGCAAGTTCACCAAATTCACCGATAATATTGATATCCAGTTTTTCTGCCTGCTCTTCAAGAAATGATCCTGTTCCGGCTGCACAAACCTTATTCATTTCAAAATCGACTACTACTCCATTGTCAATGCTGATATATTTTGAATCCTGTCCACCAATCTCAAAAATCGTATCCACTTCCTTATCGTAGAATATGGCCGCAGTCGCCTGGGAAGTAATTTCATTCCGGATTACATCTGCTCCTACAAAATCCCCTGTAAGATAGCGTCCGGATCCAGTAGTCCCCGCTGCCTTTACAATCACTTTATCTCCGACTTCTTCAAAAATCTCCGACATTCCCTGCCTGATAGCCTCCAGAGGCTTGCTGGCAGTAGGGAGATATCTCCGCGCAATAACCTGGTTATCGTCATCAATCAAAACAACGTTTGTACTTAATGAGCCTACATCAAGTCCCAGGGAAACATCCACTTTTGGTGATCCGTCAGGAATTACCTTGACATCTTTGATATATTCTGCTGTGGTTTCAACCAGCGGATCCAGGTGTTTACCTTCCTCCTGACCACTTTCAAGATATGCCTTTAAGTTTTCCAGTCCTTTAAAAACAGAATCTTCCTTCAGACCGGTTGAAATATTATGATATACGGCACCTATGGCTCCCATCGATGCATAATATTCCGGAATAATCAGATCATTTTCCCCGGTCTTCAGAATCTCCCTGAAAGCCCTGACCATACCCTGATTGGCGGCGACTCCTCCCTGGAAAATTACAGGGAATTCAAGTTTTTTCCCCCTGGCCAGTGAACTGATAAAATTCCTGGCAACAGCAAAACAAAGTCCTGCAACTATATCATGTACAGGGGTAGCAATCTGCTGGAGATGGATCATATCACTTTTGGCAAAAACACTGCATCTGCCGGCAATACGCGGAGGATTTGCCGATTTCATGGCGAGTTCACCAAATTCCTTTTCTATAGAAACACCGATCCTTTTGGCCTGCTGGTCAAGGAATGAACCTGTTCCAGCTGCACAAATTGTATTCAGTTGAAAATCAGACAGTCTTGATACATTATCATCGGATCCATCCATAAATATCAGCTTTGAATCCTCACCTCCCATTTCAATGATCGTTTTAGCCTTAGGATAAAGTTTCGAAACAGACTCTGATTGGGAAATAATCTCATTTACATATTGTCCGCCAATCAATTCTGAAGCAAGTTTGCCTCCTGTGCCTGTAAGTGCAACGCTGATGATGGTATCTTCTTTATGCTGGCTAAATAATTCTTCCAGGATCTCGAAAAGTCTGTGAAAAGGTTTCCCATGACAATAGTCATATCGGTTTTCAATAATTTCCTTTTGATTATTAATCAGAACAGTATTTATTGATATGGAACCGATATCTATTCCAAGATATAATTCAGATTTCTTATCAGCCCTGCCTTTGCCGGATTTCACCATGATAAAACTAATTTGAGCTTATTTTGGCCTTAAAAGAATACACAAAGAACAAATAAAATAAGTCAATCTCCTGAGGCCAATTCGGATTTTTAAGTTATTCTTAATTAGTCTAATTAATGATCATATATTTTCTCGCAAATTTATGATTTTTTTACAATTAATCTACATTCCCGTCGGCTTAAGCCGACGACAGGTTATTTTTTCTAATCCAGTTTTAATACAGCCAGGAATGCCGATTGTGGGACTTCCACATTCCCTACCTGGCGCATACGTTTCTTACCCTTTTTCTGTTTTTCAAGAAGTTTTCTTTTCCTTGTTATATCGCCTCCGTAGCATTTAGCAGTAACATCTTTTCTCACTGGCTTTACTGTCTCCCGTGCTATTACCTTAGAACCTATTGCGGCCTGAATAGCGATTTCAAACTGCTGACGTGGTATCAGTTCTTTCAGTTTAACGCAGATTCTCCTTCCAAAATCATAGGCATTATCCCGGTGAATTAAGGTTGATAATGCATCAACCATTTCACCATTCAGAAGGATATCTAACCTGACCAGGTTAGCTTTTTTAAATGACGAAGGATAATAATCGAAAGAAGCGTATCCTCTCGAGATACTTTTCAGTTTATCATAAAAATCGAATACAATTTCAGCAAGTGGCATATCAAAGGTAACTTCAACCCTGTCGCTTGTAAGATAAACCTGGTTTTTCAATGTTCCTCTTTTATCTATACACAATTTCATAATTGGTCCCACATATTCAGCCTGTGAGATGACCTGGGCGAAAATATACGGTTCTTCTATATAATCAATATAGGTAAGATCAGGAAGTCCAGATGGATTATGCACTTCAATAGTTTCCCCGCGTGTGGTATGGACTATAAAAGACACATTAGGAACCGTAGTGATCACATCCATGTCGAATTCCCGGTCGAGACGCTCCTGGACAATCTCCATATGCAGCAATCCCAGAAAACCGCAACGGAAACCGAACCCGAGGGCGGCTGACGATTCGGGTTCAAAAGAAAGGGAAGCATCATTTAGTTTAAGTTTTTCGATGGATGACCTGAGTTCTTCATAATCATCTGCGTCAACCGGATATACACCTGCAAACACCATTGGTTTTACGTCTTTAAAACCCTCAATTGCTTTTTCACATGGTTGTTCCACTTGAGTTATTGTATCACCAACTTTTACTTCCGGTGAATTCTTTATCCCTGAAATAATATATCCCACGTTTCCTGCCTGTAATATATCACATGGTTCATAGGTCAGCTTAAGTATTCCGATTTCATCAGCCTCATATTTTTTACCTGTAGCCATAAACTTGACATAATCATTTTTTCGGATTGTGCCATTAAATATCCTGAAATAAGCAAAAATCCCCCTGAAAGAATTGAAAACGGAATCAAAAATCAGAGCTTCGAGAGGTTTGTCAGGATCTCCAATGGGAGGAGGTATTTTTTTGATTATTTCCTGCAATATCTTATCAACTCCCAATCCGGTTTTACCACTTGCATGAATTATGTCATGGGGATCACATCCCATAAGATCCACAATTTGATCAGTTACTTCGTCGGCCTTGACCGCTTCCAGGTCCATTTTATTTAATACTGGAATGACTTCAAGATTCTTATCAAGTGCCTGGTATAGATTTGATATTGTCTGGGCCTGTATCCCCTGTGTAGCATCAACGACAAGCAATGCTCCCTCACATGCAGCAATAGCCCTTGATACTTCATATGAAAAATCAACATGTCCTGGTGTGTCGATAAGATTCAGAATATAATTCCTGCCGTCAAGTTCATACTTCATTTGTATTGCATGGCTTTTTATAGTGATCCCTCTTTCCCTTTCCAGGTCCATACTATCCAATACCTGTTCTTTCATTTCCTTTCCTGTGACAGTGTTGGTGATCTCCAGTAATCTATCTGCCAGAGTACTCTTACCATGGTCGATATGGGCAATAATGCAGAAATTTCTTATGTTATCCGGGGAGTAACTCATTTAAAAAATTGA
>CAZEKO010000027.1:6287-12610 GCA_964512775.1 uncultured Bacteroides sp.
AACTTATCTTCAAAATTTAGACGTACTATTACATCATCCCTCCCCCCATACCGGCATTTGGATTCGGCATCTGGTGTTCTTTTTCAGGTTCTTCAGCAATTACGCATTCGGTAGTAAGAAGCATGCCGGCTATTGAAGCAGCATTTTCAAGGGCAATACGGGCAACTTTTGTTGGATCAACAACCCCTGCCTTCTTCAGGTTCTCATATTTTTCAGTCCTGGCATTGAATCCAAAATCACCCTTTCCTTCCTTAACCTTCTGTGCAGCAACTGAACCATCGACCCCTGCATTCTCAGCAATCTGCCTGAGTGGTTCTTCAAGTGCCCTGCGTATGATTGCAGCACCAGTTGTTTCATCATCGTTGTCTCCCTTGAATTTATCAAGTGATTCGATCGCCCTGATATAGGCTACACCACCACCGGTAATAATACCTTCCTCAACGGCAGCCCTGGTTGCATTCAATGCATCATTCATCCTGTCCTTTTTCTCCTTCATTTCTACTTCCGATGCAGCTCCAACATACAGAACAGCAACACCTCCGGCTAATTTAGCAAGTCTTTCCTGTAATTTTTCTTTGTCATAATCAGAGGTGGTATTTTCAATCTGAATTTTAATCTGTTTTACCCTACCATTTATATCTTCCTTATTCCCTGCGCCGCTAACAATGGTGGTATTATCTTTGTCAATGGTCACTTTTTCAGCATGCCCTAACATATCCATGGAAACGTTTTCAAGTTTAAGGCCTTTTTCTTCTGAGATAACAGTTCCTCCGGTAAGGATCGCAATATCTTCAAGCATTTCCTTTCTCCTGTCGCCGAATCCCGGAGCTTTTACGGCTGCCACTCTTAATGAGCCTCTGAGTTTGTTCACAATCAGCGTGGCCAGGGCCTCCCCGTCAATATCCTCTGAAATAATAAGCAACGGCTTGCCTGTCTGAACGGTCGATTCCAGGAGCGGAAGCAAATCTTTCATGACCGATATTTTCTTATCATACAGGAGAATATAAGGAGCTTCGAGAATAACCTGCATTTTGTCAGGATCTGTAACAAAGTATGGTGAAATATAACCACGGTCGAACTGCATACCTTCTACAACTTCAACATATGTATCAGAGATTTTTGCTTCTTCAATTGTAATTACACCTTCTTTTTTTACTTTTCCCATCGCTTCAGCGATTAATTTTCCGATTTCCGTATCGTTATTCGCCGCAACTGAAGCAACCTGTTCGATCTTGGTATCGTCATCGCCAATTCCTTCGGACTGGCTTTTCAAGTGTTCGACCACTTTTGCGACCGCTTTATCAATTCCCCTTTTAAGATCCATAGGATTGGCACCGGCTGTAACGTTCTTCAATCCGACATTAACAATTGACTGTGCAAGCAATGTTGCTGTTGTGGTCCCGTCTCCCGCATCGTCGTTTGTTTTGGAAGCTACCTCCTTAACTAATTGGGCGCCAAGATTTTCAAATTCACCTTTCAGGTCAATCTCCTTGGCAACAGTCACACCATCTTTTGATACCAGGGGAGCACCGAATTTTTTTTCTATAACAACATTCCGGCCTTTGGGGCCCAGTGTTACTTTGACAGCATTAGCAAGAGCATCCACTCCCTTTTTTAGCAGATCTCTCGCTTCAATATCATACTTAATTTGTTTTGCCATTTTTATAGATTTTTAATTAGTATATATAATTTTTTTAAATTATTGCAAGCACATCAGATTGCTTCATGATGAGATAGTCCTTACCCTTAATTGTCAGTTCGGTCCCTGAATATTTACCGTACAGGACAACATCTCCGTTCTTGACCTCCATTTTTTCATCTTTTGTACCGGGCCCGACTGCAACAACAGTGCCTTTCTGAGGTTTTTCTTTAGCAGTATCAGGAATAATGATGCCGGTTGCAGTTTTTTCTTCAGCTGCCATTGGTTCAATAAGAACCCTGTCGGCAAGTGGCTTAATTTTAACAGTTCCCATTTTAAATTATTTTTTGGTTAGACAAAATTCAGAATTGACTTTTCACCGTCATATTTTATGCCAAAGCATTTTCCCTTTTGAATTCATGACATTTCAGGACAAATTTTCACCAATGCCGGATCATTTCAATATCATATCTCATTCAATTTGCTGTATCTCAACTATTTAATAAAAAATGTCAGGTTGTCATGTTACCTGACATTTCTTTATTCGATAATAAATCTATTTGATGTCTGAATTACAGATTTATTGCGGTGGTACATCTTCCGTACTTTGTCCCTGTTCAGGGGTTGTGCTGGGGAATGTCGGAATAGCATTCGGGTCAATTACCTGCTGTATCTGATCTTCAATAATTGACCTTTGCTCTTTGTCACCTCTTGACACGAGGATACTACCAACTATACTCAGCACCATAAGGCCTGCAGCCATTGTCCAGGTTGATTTTTCAAGGAAATCTGTCGTTCTCCTTACTCCCATTATCTGAGTTGAGCCCTGAAAGTTTGCAGCCAGACCTCCTCCCTTGGAGTTCTGAACAAGAACTATCAGGACCAGAAGAACACAAATGATAATTGCTATAATAGTAATTAATAAATACATTGTTTGATTTTATTTATTTGCGCCGCAAAGTAACTACTTTTTTCCGGAAATTTCAAACTTAACGTTTCATAGACATGAATAGCTTTTAAATAATAACCCTGTTTGACATAAATCTGCGCCAGAGTTTCTGTCATTAATTGCTCATCAGGCTTTATAAAAGCTTCAGAAATATCTTCCTGATCTTTAAGTTCGCCCTTCCCCGGGGTAATTCTTGGTTGAGTCTGGATGAATGCATCAATTAATTCTTTGTCCTTTGACCGTTTCTCTTCAACATAATCCAGTTGATCGAACCAGCCGGTAAAAGTACGAGATGATTTCGGGAGTAGTGGAATTTCTTTTACTGATTCTGCCGGTTGCCGGGTGTCATGAAGTTTTTCTGATATTAAACCGTGAATCAGATGGTATAAAACAGACCTGTCACCAATCCGGGCGGATGCTGACTTCAATGAATCATTGAATTTCAGACTTTTAATATTATGATGATTTTTTACATGGAGTAAATAGGCAGTCTGAAAATACGGAAAAGCATTAAGCAATTCTTCAATTTCAGGTAATGTGTTCTGGTCCAGCTTGCCCGGTTGGCGGATATATTTTATTATATTATCCCTGTTCATGATCTGCTTTCAAAATCTAACTACCAGTTAACAAAAGCACGGTTAAAGATATCCTCGACAATCAGCTTAACAATCTCCCCAGTAAGTTCTGATTCAACTTCCTGAAAACTTCGGCGACTATCATAATCCTGATATTGTGAAAAAGTTTGCTCAAAGTTTTGCTTAGGATCCTGTGAATTGGTGAACTTAATATTGACAGCAATAGTAAACCTGTTCAGTGAAGCCTGATCATTCCCGGAAATTGCAACAGGTCTTTGTCCATCATAAATCCTTATTTCACCTTCAAAATTTGCCTCAGCAAGTCCATTTATTAATGATAGCTTAGTCTGACGCTGGATAAAATCCCTTAATTCATCCGTACAAGTTTGAGCAAGATTAATAGGGGCAAGGTTTGAACGATCCTGAAAATACTGAACAGAGACAGTGCTAAGATTTCCAGTAGTGGCTCCGGAAAAAGAATAGTTTACCTTGCAGGATGAGGACATTAAAGTCAAGGCAAAAAACAATATCGATAAACCGATATATCGCATCATTAAAATATTATTTCATAATAATAACCAACGAACGTAATAATTAGCCATGGTATTGCTTTTTGGACCATGAATAGATACTAAAGATCAATCTTATATTCCTTTATTTTCCTGTATAAAGTACGTTCCGATATTCCCAGTTCCTCAGCTGCATACTTTCTTTTACCCTGGTGCTTATCCAGTGCTTTTGTTATTAACTCTTTTTCTTTTTCTTCAAGTGATAGTGACTCTTCGATGATCTCTTCCGTATCCTGGATATTTGAAACCTCCGACCTTCTTGTAGTTGTATTTTGAGGTACCACTGTTTCATTGGTTATATCGGCACTCTTGTATAGTCTTTGGATGGTCCGGGCATGGTTCTGCTGAACTTCATCACTTTCAACACCCTTTTGCATGATCTCTGCAACGAGACCTTTAAGATCGTTCAGATCATTCTTCATATCAAAGAGAATTTTATACAAAATCTCTCTTTCTGAATTAAACGTCCGCTCATCTACAGATTTTTCATATACAACCGGAAGTTTAGTAGTCTGATAATCAGGAAGATATTTTGAAAGTATACGATCATCAATCTCTCTCACCTGTTCAATTACAGATATCTGTTCAGTTATGTTTTTAAGTTGTCTGATATTCCCTGGCCATCGGTAATTCTGAAGTATTTCCTTTGCACTCTCAGTTAGTGCGATAGCCGGCATCCTGCTTTTTTCAGCAAAATCAACAGCAAATTTCCTGAACAACAAATAAATATCTTCCTTTCTTTCCCTTAGTGAGGGGACCAGAATAGGGACAGTATTTAGCCTGTAATACAGGTCTTCCCTGAATCTATTATGATATATTGCCTGATGTATGTCAATATTTGTTGCGGCAATTACCCTGACATTTGTTTTCTGTACTTTTGAAGATCCTACCCTTATAAATTCCCCCGCCTCAAGAACCCTGAGCAACCTTACCTGTGTGGACAGCGGCAACTCTGAAATCTCATCAAGGAAGATAGTCCCTCCATCAGCCACCTCAAAATATCCCTTTCTGCTTTCATGAGCTCCTGTAAATGAACCCTTTTCGTGTCCGAATAATTCCGAATCAATCGTTCCTTCCGGTATCGCTCCACAGTTAACGGCAATATATTCGCCATGTTTTCTTGCACTGAACTGGTGGATGATCTGTGGGAAAAATTCCTTACCTGTGCCGCTTTCGCCACTTATCAGGACCGACAAATCAGTAGTTGCAACATTTACAGCAATCTCAATCGCCCTGTTAAGCACTGGATTGTTGCCAATCATTCCAAATCTCTGCTTGACCGACTTAATATCCATTATTTCCTAAATAAATTCATTTTGAGTTCTGCCATATTTTCTTAAACATCATGACAAAATTACAATTTTCTAAGTTTTTTACTAATTTGGAAGCCCTCAAACTTTAATAAAATGAATTTTATTGGAATTATTCCGGCCAGATATGAATCAAGCCGCTTCCCGGGCAAAGCATTAGCTGACCTGGGAGGGAAACCGATGATAATCAGGGTGTATGAACAAGTTAAAAAAGTCCTGACCGATGTTGCAGTTGCAACTGATGATCATCGTATTGAAGCCGTTGTAAAGGAAGCCGGAGGGCTTGCCCTGATGACTGAAGCAACCCACAGAAGCGGTACAGACAGATGTGGTGAAGCAGCGCTTCAATTAGCTGATTCCGGTAAACAAGTGGATGTGATCATAAACATCCAGGGAGATGAGCCTTTTATTTCAGAAGAACATTTAAAGCTTTTAATGAAAAGTTTTGATGATCCTCGGGTGGATATTGCAACACTTGCTAATCCAATCCTGCTTAATAATGATATCTTTAATCCCAACATTGTAAAGGTAATTACCAATAAAGATGGTTTTGCCATGTATTTCAGCCGTTCATCTATTCCATATCTCAGGAAGTCGGGTCAAGCTGACTGGTCTCAGCATTTCCCTTTCCTCAAACATGTGGGAATCTACGCATACAAATACAAAGTCTTGCATGAAATTACTAACCTGCCACAATCTTCACTTGAACTTGCCGAGCTTCTTGAGCAAAACCGGTGGCTGGAGAATAGCTATAAAATTAAAGTCGGAATTACCGACATCGAGACTTTAGGAATTGATACCCCGGAAGATCTCAAAAAAGCAAATAAATATCTTTCGAAAAAATAATATTCAAATGAAAATATTATTACCGGTATTACTTTTTAGTATAACCTCAACAGTTGTTGCGCAAGATTGTAGCGACTTATTCTTTTCTGAATATGTTGAAGGTTCTGGTAATAATAAAGCACTTGAGATCTATAATCCCACAAACCAGATCATAAATCTGAATCAATATTGGGTAACACGGTTCAGCAATGGAAGTCCAATCTATGATAATGGGGGAAAGACTAACCTTCAGGGATTCATCCTACCCCATTCAACTTTTATACTTGTAAACGGACAGACTGAAGATACTCAGCTGGAGGGAGGTGGCATATCTCCAAGATGTGATCCGGCTCTGCAGCAACTTGCAACTGTAACTTTTAACGGGATGATGGATGGGGTATATCCCGCTCCGACTTATATGAACGGCAATGATGCCATTGCACTCTTTAAGGACCC
>CAZEKO010000027.1:12710-15826 GCA_964512775.1 uncultured Bacteroides sp.
ACCCTTGTCGACTCCTTCAATGTAACTCTTGAATGGGATACAGTGCCTGGCGGAGAAGATATATGGGATTATCTCGGCTCACATACATGCGGTTGCGATCCTGCATCCTCAGCAACGAATATTGCAGAGAAAGGAGAATTGTTTATTTACCCTAATCCTGCTGAAGCAGGCAGGATAACTCTTTACACTGATGAATTTATTGAATGGGCTGAGATATTTGATATTACGGGAAAACTTGTTTATAAACAAAATCTCGAAGGGCAGACTGGTATTATTAATTTATCGATGTTCGTTTCACCTCCTGGTATTTACCTGCTGAAAGTTCGCTCAGCTGGTAATAATGTGATGAACAGAAAGTTCATCTTACAGTAATCCCCCCGGGATAATCTGTAAAATATGGCTATCTTTTTAAATAATAATTCCATTATTAATCATCTTCACAGAATAATCTGTTCTATATATTTATTATTGTCTTCAATAGCTATATCAGCCCAGCAGGGTTCTGTCCAGGGAGTTGTGAAGGATGGCTCCACTGGTGAAACCCTGATTGGGGCAAATATCCTTGCCGCGGAAGGAAAAGGAACTGTGACTGATATTGAAGGTAAGTTCATGATCCGACTTCCTTATGGCAGTTATAATTTCCAGGTTTCATATGTTGGTTATGAAACCATTAAACAGACTGTTGAGGTTTCAGGAAAGACTGTTTTTCTTGAATTTGAAATGGCATCTGTTGTCATTGATGAAGTAATCGTTGTGGCAGATGTCGCCAGGAGCAGGGAAACACCTGTTGCCTTTTCAAATGTCCTGCCTAAAAAAATTGAAGAAGAACTGGCGGGTCGTGATATTCCGATGATACTGAATTCCACACCCGGTGTATATGCCACTCAAATGGGTGGTGGTGAAGGAGATGCTCGCATTACAATAAGAGGATTTGACCAGCGGAATGTTGCTGTTCTGATTGATGGATTGCCCGTTAATGATATGGAAAATGGATGGGTGTACTGGTCGAACTGGTTTGGACTGGATGCTATTACAAGGACAATTCAGGTACAACGTGGACTGGGAGCTTCAAAGCTGGCTTTACCATCAGTCGGAGGTACTGTGAATATTATTACCAGAGGTCTGGAATCAGGTCAGGAAATTAACATTACCCGGGAATCAACCAGTGAGGGAAGGTTGAGGACATCAATTGGATTTACCAGCGGAAACCTGAAAGGCGACTGGGGCATTACCCTGGCCGGTTCATTCAAAAGAGGGAATGGATGGGTCGATAATACCTATTCGGAAGCCTGGTTCTACTATGCAAAAATCGATAAACGCTTCTCAAAACATATTATTTCTGTCTCTGCAATAGGTGCCCCCCAGCATCACGACCAAAGATCTTATATGAGGCCAGTGGCAACTTACGATCTCGGCGTGGCCAGAGAACTTGGGATACCTGTCGATTATATTAATGACCAGGATGAATATCCTTACAGGCCTGTAATTTATGACATGGGAACCCATTATAACCAGCACTGGGGTTATTTTCGTCGTGACCGGTTCAATGAAAACGCACCTGAACAAAAACTTGCTGAAAAGACCAACATATATCATAAACCTCAGTTTACCCTCAGAGATTTCTGGACACCTTCCGATAAACTTACAGTATCTAACATTCTATATCTTTCTCTGGGAACAGGAGGAGGAATCCAGCCTGCCTCCAGTATGGATGAGAATGATCTGATCGATGATCCTGGAAACCCGCATTACGGACTTATTGACTGGCAGGCAGTGTATGATGCCAATGCAAAACCTGTAAGGACTCCTTTTGGCTGGAAATATCCGATCCTTCCGGAGTACAGTGACAGCCTGTATTACTCAACTAATTTCATGACAAACCAGCATAATGATCATATATGGTATGGCCTTCTGTCAACAGCTAATCTCAGCCTGAAAAACAATCTGGATATAGCCTGGGGCATTGACCTTCGTTCTTACAAAGGGATACACTATACGACCATTACCGACCTGCTCGGTGGGGATTATGCCATCGATAAAGAAGATACCCGTATAGATTACTTTACAAACCCCAGGAGTGCTATGAAATATCCCGGTGACACAATCAGTTATCATGAAGAAGGATTGGTCAGATGGGGAGGTCTGTTTTTTCAGGCTGAATATAAACTTAATAAGTTAACTGCCTTTATAAACCTCACATCTGCTCTGAACGGATACAAAAGGATCAATTATTTCGAAGACAGTGAATCAGCATGGAAATGGACCCCGGGATTTACCTTCAAATCAGGAGCAAATTTTAACCTAAGCCAGCATATGAATGTGTTTCTGAATCTTGGGTATCTTTCAAAAGTCAGGGCCTTCCGATACTTTTTCGAAGGTTTTACTACAACCTTCACTGAAATTACGGATAACGAGAAAGTTCAGGCACTTGAACTGGGTTATAATTACCACTCTCCAAGATTTACCGCAAATGTTAATATCTATTACACAAAATGGATCAATAAACCTACCTATCCGATATATTCTTTTTTCTACCCCGATCCAGAAGATCCAGATTACAGGATAAGAGTATATGCAAATATTCCGGGAATGGATGCATTGCATAAAGGAGTGGAGATTGATTTCATTTATAAAATAATGCAGGACCTGGATTTAGAAGGAATTTTTTCTATTGGCGACTGGAAATGGGATAAGTATATTAAAGGCCTTCAGTTCCTTGATTCTGAGACAAATGACAAAGTAGATAAGGTGATTGATTTTGATGCCAGAGGCATTCATGTTGGTGATGCAGCCCAGTTCCAGCTCGGGGGAAGCATCCGCTATGAACCTTTTAAAGGATTCTATCTGAATGGCCGGATTACCCATTTCGGCAAGTATTATTCTGAATTTTCCCCTGAGAACACAACGGATGAAAACGGTAATGTGATTGACTCCTGGAAAATTCCACCCTATGAAATGGTTGATTTCAATGCAGGGTACCGTTTCTCATTTCAGGACTTTGAAAAAATAAGGTTCAGCCTCCGGCTCAGCGTTTTGAATGTTCTGAATGTAAAGTATATTTCTGACGCAACAAATAACGATACTTATAATCCTCTCCCTTTTTACGATTTCGATGC
>CAZEKO010000028.1:0-15786 GCA_964512775.1 uncultured Bacteroides sp.
GGTTGCAAGGTTGCAGGAGTACAAGGCTTACGGGATCAAAAGGTTACAAGATTGCAGGAGTGCACTATCACACGGTTGAGAGCTATCGGTTTTAAATGACAAGTTCAAAATTCTACCATAATTTTGAAATATTTTCCAGGATCTGAAGACCAGTCTTTAAATACTTCGGTTGCATTTTCAGGTTTTACAATCCGGGTAATAATATCATCCAGGGGTAGTGCATTCTCTGACATATAACGAATAACAGCCTCAAAATCAGAAATTGTTGCATTTCTTGAACCCATTATATTTAGTTCTTTCTGTACAAAAAGTTTAGTTTCAAAAGGCACTTCCTCTTTGGCATAACCAATGAAAACTACACGGCCGCAAAAGGAAACCTCTTCAACCGAGTTGCGATATGTAACAGGATTTCCTGCTGCCTCGATAACTACCCCTGGCCCTTCACGGTCTGTTATTTCTGATAATTTACTGTGCAGATTTTCCTTTGCAGGATTAATCAGAAAATCAGCACCAAGCTTTTCAGCTATAACCAGCTTTTTATTATCAATGTCAACAGCGATAACTTTAGCACCCTGAAGTTTAGACCTGATAACAGCTCCTGCTCCGATCATACCACAACCAAGCACCATTAATGTATCTATGTTTGTAACGTTTGCCCTGGCAACAGCATGAAAGCCTACTGTCAGAGGTTCAACAAGTGCAAGTTGTTTTTCATTTAGGTGATCAGCCATTAATACTTTTTGCCATGGTATGGAGATATATTCACACATTGCCCCGTCGCGCTGTACACCTAAAGTCTGATTGAACTGACAGGCATTATATCTTCCGCTTTTACAGGAAGCGCATTTTCCGCAATGGGTATAGGGTACAACAGTAACTTTTTGTCCTTTCCTGAAATGATCAGGTACTCCGGAATTTTTGCCCTCAATTAATGCAGATATTTCATGACCAGGGATACGGGGATAATTTACCATTGGATTCTTACCCATATATGTACTGAGATCTGAGCCACAAAATCCGACATATTTTGTCTTAAGCAATACTTCTCCTGTTGCCAGGACAGGCATATCTTTTTCTATAGGTTTAACCTTTCCGGGTTCAACTATTTGAATTGCTTTCATAATAGTTTAGGTCAAATGATAAATTCTTTGTGCATTTATACCAAGGATAGCTTTTTGTTCTGAGTCATTTAGCCGGCTTATGAAATATTTCACGATATCAAACCATTCCTGATATTCGCATGCAACAAGGCACACAGGCCAGTCAGATCCAAACATTAACCGTCCTGGGTCAAAAGCTTCAAGTATAATTTCAAAGTATGGATACAATTGCTCAACAGTCCAGTTCGTGTAATCCGCCTCAGTGACCATTCCTGAGATTTTACAGAAAACATTATCTCTTTTTGCCAGCTCATAAATATTTTTTTTCCAGGGTTCGATAACATTATTTTTTATTATGGGTTTGGCAATATGGTTAAGAATAAAAACCTGATTGGGATGGGTGTCAACAAACTTAATTGTGACCGGTAAATGCCGTTCAAAGATCAGAATTTCATAAACCAGATTATATTTATTTAATAAACTGATTCCCCTGTTAAAGTCATCATGCAACATATACTCCATATCAGATTCCCCTTGCAGAACATGTCTTAATCCCTTTAACCATTGATTATACTTGTATTTTTCAAGATGATCTTCAACCTTTTTATCAATTAATGGTAACCAGCCTACCACGCCTTTAATAAAATCATTTTCGGAAGCATGTTTAAGTATCCAGTCGGTATGTTCAATAGTTTGCCTGGCCTGGACAGAGATAACTCCGTTCACACCAGCTGTAGTTATTACTTTTTTAAGGTACGGAGGAAGAAAATCCGCTCTTATTCTTTTCATATCATTATCAATCCAGTTGTATTCAACAGGATTGTATATCCAGAAATGCTGATGGGAATCTATTATCATAGTAAACCTGACTAGAAAGTTAATAGTTAATTCTGTACTATCTTTATTCAGACTACTGGGACCATAAAGATTTAATGCATCCGCAATCCTGCAATTCTATACCATTATAATCCTGTAACACTGAAGGGTTGCAGCTATGTAATTCTATAGCCATAACATTTGGACTGTACAACCTTTATGAATTTTTTCTAAAGTTATGTCTATGGTAAAATTTTAGCTCATTTCAGAACATAAAAAAATTACTAAGGTTCAAAGTATCTCCCATTTGCTCTGCCATTATTTCCAGCCTGGTAAACATTTCCAGAATCACTTTCTGTTTAGAAGGATCTTCAGAAAGATCATTCAATTCAAGTGGGTCATTTATAATATCATATAATAATAACTTTTCAGCATATGGATAAACAATAAGTTTATAATGATCATCCCTTATCATTCTCTGAAGATCCATATAAGCTCCGTAGATTGAAGAATAAATACTTTGATCTATTTCCCCTTTTATATATGGTAACAGGCTATTAAATTCAACATGTTCAGGTTTCTCCAAACCCGAAAGTTCAATTGCGGTGGCCATGATATCCTGAAGGTAAACATTCATATCAAGTCTTTTATTTGCAGGGATATCAGGTCCGCAAACAAATAGTGGCGGTCTTATGCTATGATCGTACATATTTTGCTTACCAAGTAGTCCATGATTACCACATGCTAAACCATGATCTGCAGTAAAGAATATATAAGTATTATTTGCCAAGCATGATTTTTCTATAGCATCCAGTATCCTGCCAAGCTGGGTATCCATATGTGTTATAATGGCATAATATTCCTGCCGATGGACTTTTACAGAATATTCTGTCCTCGGGAAAGGAGCAAGCCTTTCATCCCTCAATTTTTCGTTACAACCAATATGATCCTTTAGAGGATAATCAGTCATAAAACTTTCCGGAGTGCTGATATTTTCCAAGGGATACATCTCAACATACTCTTTAGGCGATTGCCTGGGATCGTGGGGGGCGTTGAAAGCGAGATACATAAAAAAAGGTCTGTTGCTTTTTGATGAAGTATCAATGAAAGCAATTGCATCATCAGCAAGAACCTCACTCCAGTGCTTGCCTCCATCCCAGTATCCACCGATGGTTGTATCGAATGGGGACCAATCATCAATCTGACCTTCATGCGGTCGGTTATATGCCTCAGGAATTGTCCTGGGCATACCTGGACGTACATGTGTTACATGATTGAATATTTTTTCGGGTTTAATATTTAGGTGCCATTTACCTGAAAAATAAGTGTCATAACCAGCCCTTTGCATTATTTGGCTCCACATCATTCCCTGATCAACCATCTGGTTGAGATTTTTCTCACTATCTTCAGCTCTCCAGAGAAATTTGCCAGTATTGATCATCGTTCTTGAAGCAACGCATACTGCCCCATGCCAGGCTCCCATATTATAAGCATGCGTGAAAGTAATACCTTGAGCTGCCAGCCTATCAAGGTTGGGAGTATTTATTTCACTATTGCCATGAGCATGTATAGTATTATAGCTTTGATCATCGGCAAAAATAAAAATAACATTAGGCTTTGCAGGTCGGTCCTTATGGCAGGAAAAAAGAACACCAGAAATTAGAACAAAAGCAAAAATAATAGAACTGTACTTTCGGATCATAATTATTAATTTTAACCAGCATAGGGATAATCTCTGTCAATCAGTCCGGCATCTTTCATTGCTTTCCAGAAATCATCTGGTATTACTTTTCTCACCAGGTCAACATTTTGTGAAATTCGTTTGGGATCGCTTGTATTCAATGCGATACTCACAATACCTGGTGGTGTCATACCGAAAGCCACACAGGCTTCAGCAGGTTTTATTTCATACTGCTTGCAAATATTATTAAATTTATCCCTGTATTCGAACAATGGCCTGTCTTTTTCACTTGAACGATCGACTGACCGGTAATCGTAAAACTTACCTCCTGTTAAGAATCCTCCATGGAATACAGCTGAATTAATAATTGGAATCCCCCTCCTGGTTAATTCTTGAATGTATTCTGTTATGTCAGGGGGATGTTTCATTATTGTAAAACTTACAGCCAGCATAACCCAATCGAGGGTTACTCTGTCAGTAATCTGTTTGATTACTTTCCAGTCTTTTGATCCCACACCTATTGCTTTAACTTCTCCTTTTGCTTTAAGATCAAAAAGTGCCCTATAAGCTTCAAGGATATTATTTAGCCTACTGTTATAATCATTTTTTGAATCAGCATGAGCCAGGTACTCATCAGGATCATGGACTGAGACAATATCTGTCTTATAACCATTTAATAATTCAAGTCCCTGTTCAAAACACTCAATAATCCCGTGGTAATCGATTCTTGCAACAGCATCATTTTTAAGATTAACCCAAACCCCGGGTTCAAAGGTGGGTTCAGCTGTTTTGAGGGGAGTTCTAAACCATCCCAGTTTGTTACTTATAATTATTTCTTCAGGTTTGATTCCCAATTTATGTAATCCATGCCCAATAACTTCAAGAGCAAGACCTGCGCCATATTTACCTGCAGTATCAATAACAACAGGACTCTCAACACAGCGGAACCATTCTTTAATTATTTCCAGCTTTATATCATCCCCAAGTGCATTATAAAGGTTACCCAGACAGCTTGTCCCAAATATAATTGGAGGAACTCTTAGAGATGTATTTCCGAGTTCTTTTTTTGTTTTTAATTTTTCCATAATAAAATGGTCTATTTTCCAAGCTTATAAATCCGTTCCATCACTTTCCATTTTTCATTGGCGGAGGTGTCGGATGAAGTTTTTTGAAATTTTGATACATAAGCTTCCCATTCAGCCTGCCGTGGCTTATTAACCAGTTCTGCCATAACTGCATCATGATCAAGATCCAAAGGGAGTTCCATAATCATAAATAATTGGTTATCGTTTATATATATTTCCATATCCAGGATCCCAACCTCCTTCATACCTTGTGTTATTTCAGGCCATGCCGCACCTTTTGCGTGTACTGCCTTATATTGTCTTATGATTTCAGGATCAGGGTGCAGACTGAGAGTTTTGCAATATCTTTTAATACGGATTGAGTTCATTTTTTTTCAATATTAATGTGAAATAACAGGCTCATGGTTAATCTCCTCTAATGAAATATTTATCATCTGTGAACCAATGAAGGCATAATAGGTAATAAATGAATAACAGATTAGTGGGATCAGCATAGCCATTGCCATGCTCCTTGTAAATTCAAAAACAAGGCCCATAAGTGGAGTAAATACTGCTCCTCCTACGATGGCCATTATGATCATGGATCCGCCTATTTTGGTATTTGGTCCAAGCCCCTTGATTCCAAGGGCAAAAATAGTTGGAAACATAAGTGACATGAAAAAGCTTGTAAGAAAAACTGCCCAGAGCCCAACCCATCCTGGATATATAACTCCTATCCCCACCAGAATAATATTTATGCAACCATAAATGCCCATTAACTTATTTGGCTTTATAAATTTCATTAGATATGTGGCTGAGAACCTTCCAACTCCAAAAGCGACAAGGGTTCCTGTAAGGAAATATCCAGCAACTTTTTCAGGAGAACCGGTATAATCCTGTACATACTGAATAAAATAACTCCATGTTCCCACCTGAGCTCCTACATAGAAAAACTGGGCCAGAACACCCTGGATAAAATGCGGATATTTAAAAAGGTCCTTAAACTTGCCTTTTTGTCGTTCATTTTCATTCTGGGCTTCATCGGCAATTTTGGGAAATCTGGTCCTGATGATCAGCAAAGCCCAGATAAAGACAAAAGCACCAAGCACAAGGTATGGTTTAACCACGCGCATAGTCTCATGCTGAAGATATACATCATAAGTGCCGGCTAATTTCAGGTTGTTAATCTCAACTGCAGAATGCTCAATACCGGAGAAAATAAAAATTGTTCCGATGAGCACACCGGCAATAGATCCTAAAGGATTAAAAGCCTGTGAAAAATTTAAACGCCTTTCGGAAGTCCTGGGATCTCCCAATGATGCTATAAACGGATTGGCTCCGGTTTCCAGAAATGCGAGTCCGCTGGCAATTACAAACAAGGCAAAAAGAAAAAAACCATATTTACCAACTATGGCAGCCGGCCAAAATAAGATAGTCCCTGTACTGTATAAAAACAAACCTGTTACAAGTCCGGTTTTATAGCTGTATTTACGCATAATCAGAGCTGCCGGCATTGACAGGATGAAATATCCCATATAAAATGCCGATTGCACCAATCCTGCTTTAAATCTGGTAATTTCGAATGATTTCATAAATTGTTTAATCAATACGTCATTCAGATTATTGGGAATCCCCCACAAAAAAAATAAAGCCGTTACAAGGATTAGTGGTAATATGGCACCTTGCATAAAAATCTTTGGTTTTTCCTGAAAATATTTGTTCATGTTCATTACAATTTTCCCTTTAATACAATTTTAAATACATATGCATGATGACAGGGTTTGATTTCTGGTAAAGTAATATACAATCCATCCTGAGCCTGTTTCCAATCAAGATTTCCTTCAACGCCGAGCATTAAAACAGCTTTGATGCCTTTTACACTGATCTTTTCCTGGTCGTTTAAACATTTGATAATGCAATGACCGTCTTCAGGCCAATCTAGGCATATGGCATACAGGTTATTATCTTTTGTGGTAAAACGGATGTCTTGAGCAGTATAGGATTTGCCTACATTCTCTCTTTCAGTCATATGGCCTTCAACCATTTTAGTCGGACCATCACCATACCGTTTCCATGGTCGTGTTCCATATATTGCCTCTCCGTTAACCTCAAGCCATTCTCCTATTCCAATCAATAATTCTGCCTGTTCTGCAGGAATTATTCCATCGGGTCTTGGACCTATATTTAACAGAAGATTACCATTCTTACTGACAATATCAATAAAATCATCAATCAGTGAATTAACTGTTTTATAATCAGGATCGGTAATGTAACTCCATGATTTAAGATCCACGGAAGTGTCGGTTATCCATGGTTCTTTACTTAATGTATCAAGCTTACCGCGTTCAAGATCCAATACTGCAACTTCTGCAGGGAGATGGTTATTTTTATAAGTAACAACAACGTCTTTACCCCATTCCTGTGCTTTGTTATAATAATATGCCAGGAATTCTTTCTTATAAGGTTCAAATTCAGGTTCTCTCCAGCCAAAATCAAACCAGAGATAATCAGGTTGATATTTATCAATAACTTCTTTCGTTTTTTTCAGCCACATTTCAAGAAATTCCTGGGAAGCTGGTGATCCTGGTTCATGCAATGGAGGATATATTTTATCTACTCCAGCATAGGCCGGATCTTTTGTGTCAGTTTTTTCAAATTCATATGAAGGCTCATAATATTTCCAGTTATAGGCGTGATGGAAAGAAGTTACAAATTTCATATCTCTTGCCCGTACAGCTTCTGAAAGTTCTTTCAGGATATCCCGATGAGGTCCCATATCCATAGCATCCCATGTCGTTAATTCACTGTTCCACATGACAAATCCATCATGGTGTTGTGCTACAGGTCCGGCAAACTTTGCTCCAGATTTTTTGAACAGATCAGCCCATTCATCAGCATTAAACTTTTCAGCTGTAAATAAAGGAACAAAATCTTTATAACCAAATTCGGAAACATCACCCCATGTCTCTTTATGATATTTGTAAAAATCCCCCTTTCGTGTAGGTTCGATTGTATACATTAATCTTGGGTACCACTCATTCTCCCACGAAGGAACAGAATATGGCCCCCAATGTGTATATATCCCAAATTTTGCATCCCTGAACCATTCAGGGCACTCATACTGACTTAATGATTCCCAGTTGGGTAAATAATTAATTTTTTTTGTACTGGTTTTAACACCAGATTGCTGGCAGCTTAATATAACCGTAAAACCGAATAAAAGTGTTAACAGTATTGATCTTTTCATTTTTTAATTCAGATAGATAGTTTAACTTGTAAATAATTATCCTTTTGAAAAAGTGTTTTAATAATTTGAAAAAGATGTTTCATGATAAATGCTAAACTTTGAATTTACTAATCTTTTTAATGTATTAACCACAGATGGAAGGTAATAATAATTGGATTCTGATACAGGGTAAAAATTATTAAAACAGAGGGGGTTTCTTTAAATTTTTAAAGTAAATTGCGTTAACATGGATGATTCTAAAATTTATTATTTATATAGATCCTTTAACTGAGTAAATCTCTGATGTCTAAACCTGAGATCAATTTTGATTAGAAAATATTTAAATAATTTCCGGGTGAGATCAATTATATTTCTTCCAATTACAATGATACTGATCATGGATTCTTGTGTTCAAAAAGAAAAGCCGAACATAATCTTGATACTGACCGACGACCAGGCATATACAGCCGTAGGATGTTATGGAAATAAACAAATTAAAACACCCAATATTGATAAGCTGGCTTACCAGGGTATCAGGTTTAATAACCATTATAATACTACATCAATTTGTATGGCCAGCCGGGCTTCAATCATGACCGGAATGTATGAATATAAAACAGGCTGTAATTTTATGCATGGAGCATTATCTGCAGATAAATTTTCTTTATCCTATCCCGAATTGCTTCAAAAAGAAGGATACCGCACCGGTTTTGCTGGCAAATTCGGATTTGCAGTTACACCGGAACCTACCGATAATGTTGATCACAAAACATATGATCGATTACCTGTTGAAGAATTTGACTGGTGGGCAGGTGGTACTGACCAAACCTATTATGAGACTTCTAAGAACAAATATATTGCTAAATATGCAGAAGAATTTCCCCATAGTTCAAGGGCATATGGAGCAGCTGCCAGGGATTTCATAAGAGAATCAGTAAAACAGGAAAAACCATTTTGTCTTTCAGTAAGCTTTAAAGCTCCACACATGCCTTTTACACCGGACCCTGTTTTTGATACAGTTTACCAGAATATAATTTTTAATAAACCGGTAAATTATGGAAGGGAAAATGCCAGACATCTGGCTATACAGGCAAAACTCGGTCGCCAGTATTTAAGATTTTTTGAACTCCATAAATGGGATCCTGAAAATTATCAGGAAACAATAAGAAAATATTTTCAATTGATCTATGGAGCAGATTATGCCATTGGCATGATTACAGAAGAACTGAAAAAGCAAGGAATTGATGATAATACAATAATAATTTTCACTTCCGATAACGGTTACTTTTGTGGCTCACATGGATTCGGTGACAAAGTCCTGCCATATGAAGAAGCGGCACGTGCACCATTAATCATTTATGATCCAAGAAGATCACGATCTCAAAAATTAAGATCTACTGAAGCAATTACAGGTAATATTGATATTGCTCCAACTATACTTGACCTGGCAGGTATTCCTGTGCCATCAAACATGGATGGTAAAAGCCTTGTTCCCGTTTTGGATTCTTCTGAAATGAAAATAAGGGAAACATTACCGATTATACAGGCATGGGGAACTGCTCCTCACATGGCACTGGCAATAGTGACTGATGAATGGAAATATATTTACTGGTATTATGGTAATAATATTGATCCTGCAGAGGAATTATTCAACCTGGAAGGAGATCCATTTGAAATGAAAAATCTAATTAATGAAGAACAATATAAAGAGACTCTTAATAAAATGCGGGAATATTATGATATGGAAGTTCAACGATGGAAGGAACAGGCTGTTCCATATAATGATTATGCATGTTTCGGAATCCTGTTTGACCGTCATATAAATTTTACTGAAAAGGAAAAATTAATTCCTCAAAAATTTATTGACAATTATTTTCTTGAACTTAAGAATGCAGAAATTATATCCGATCCTTATGATTATAAAAGTATTCTAAAACAAATCGAAAAAGATGATGATAATTTGTAAAAATTCCTGAGCTTAGAAATTCACCTCTCTGCCTGAACTAGAACTTGAAGGATTTATTTAAAAATGAAAAAACTTTTTATTCTTTTCCTTGTAATTGCAGGTTTTGCATGTTCCAGTGATAAAATGGATCAACAACTGCCTAATATTGTGATCATTCTGGCTGATGATATGGGATATGGTGATGTTTCATTTCTAAATGTAGAATCAAAGATTCCAACTCCAAATCTTAATCAGCTTGCGCAGGAGGGTATGTATTTTACCGATGGCCACAGCTCCTCAGGTATCTGTTCTCCAAGTCGGTATTCATTGATTACTGGATGTTATCACTGGAGAAAATTTCATGATATAGTTCAGTCATTCGGGCCTTCAGTATTTGATCCTGAAGAGTTAACGCTTCCCGAAATGCTGAAGGAAAAAGGGTATCGGACAGCATGCATCGGAAAATGGCACCTGGGTTGGGACTGGGAAGAAATAAAAAAGCCAGGTGCACAAACTCAATCTATCGAAATAAACGGAGCAATACGGGAAATATTTGGTCCAGAGGCATTTGATTGGTCGAAACATATTCCAGGTGGCCCAATATCAAATGGATTTGATTATTATTTTGGTGACGATGTAATTAACTTTCCACCATATACCTGGATTGAAAATGACTCCATATTGATTGAGCCGACCGAACTTTATTTGAATGGGCTTGAAGACACACAAGAGGGTAAGTGGGAATGCCGCCCTGGGCCAACTGTAAAAGACTGGGATTATTACCAGGTACTCCCTACTATTGTTAGAAAGGCTGTTTCGTGGATTGATCAACAGAAAAATTCCAGACAGCCATTCTTTCTTTATTTTCCCTTGTCCGCCCCTCATGCCCCAATCATTCCAAATGAAGGATTCAGAGGTAAATCACAGGCAGGGGGTTATGGTGATTTTGTAGTAGAGGTCGACTGGATTGTTGGCCAAATATTAAATGTACTCGAAAGAAATTCATTTGCAGAGAATACACTTTTAGTTTTCACCAGTGATAATGGTCCTGAAAGATATGCATATGAAAGGCTACAGAAATATCAACACAACAGCAGTGGTCCTTTGAGAGGATTAAAACGTGATATATGGGAAGGTGGGCACAGGGTTCCATTTATTATCCGTTGGCCTGGAATGGTTGAACCAGGAAAGATAAGTAATGAAATTATTAATCAAACGGATATTTTTGCAACAATTGCAGAAATCATTGATTATAATCTTCCTGCAAGTGCGGCTCCAGACAGTTATAGTTTTTTATCACACTGGAAAGGAGATCCAAAGGCCAGAAATATTCGTGAAGCTATGGTTCATAATACATTTGAAGATAAATATGCCATACGGAAAGGAAAATGGGTGTTAATTAATGCACCAGACGGTACACATTCTGATGTTCCGGGTTGGATTAACGAGATGTTTGGTTATGAACCGAATTATTATCCAGCTGCATTATTTGACCTGACCATAGATTTGAGGCAGCAAAAAAACTTATATATGGAACATCCTGAGATAGTTAAAGAATTACAAGATTTGCTTAAAAAATACCAGGAAGAGGGGCGAAGTGTTATTCGCTGATAATCACAATAGGAATTTTGGTGACTAAATTTATTCATCCCAATATTCATTTATTATAGCCTGAATCTGTGGATAGTTTTCATCTTCCTCGTTCAGTTGTTTCCTTAAAATACTGAGCTGATTTTTCAGATCTGCGATTAAATCCGAATAAGCTGGATCATCATAACGATTATCTATTTCAAAAGGATCATTTTTAAGATCGTAAAATTCCCAACCCGGGGGAGTATTGAAGTCATAACGGTTACCTGATCCTTCAATACTTGCCGAGCCCAGGAATTCCTTATAAAACCTTCCATAGAAAAAAATCAGTTTATAATCTTTAGTACGGATACCAAAGTGTGCAGGATTAGCGTGACGGTGAGCCATATGCATCCAGTAACGGTAATATGTGCACTGCTGCCATCCTTCTGGTTCCTTGGATGTCTCAAGGATTTTTTTAAAACTTCTTCCCTGCATATATTCGGGTACCATTCCTCCAGCAAGTTCAATAATAGTCGGAGCAAAATCAGTATTATTAATTATAGCATTGGTTCTGGTTCCTGGTTTAATCATTTTGGGGAAGCGTGCTAAAAAGGGCATTCGCATTGATTCTTCATACATCCAGCGTTTGTCAATATAATCATGTTCTCCTAACATAAATCCCTGGTCACTTGTATAAATAATTATGGTATTATCCATGAGTCCCTCCTGTTCCAGATAATCAAATATCCTTTTTAAATTATCATCTATACCTTTAACACATCTCAGATAACGCTTGAGGTATTCCTGGTAAGCCAGATGCGTATACTCCGGGTCCGGTAATTCCTGGTCAATTTCCATATGCATCCCCATATTTCTTATTGTATTCCGGTGAGAAATGGAGGACCCTATTATATGAATAAGAGAATCATTTGATCCCCGGGTTGCTACTGAACCGTTGTTACAATTATAATACATACTGGCTGGCTCAGGAATTTCCGTATCTTCCAGATAAGTTGAATATCTATCAGCAAACTCAAACATATCGTGCGGAGCCTTGAACTGATGACATAAGAAAAAAGGCTTTGATCGGTCCCACATATTTTTCAACCAATTAAGGGTAATATCCGTAATTACATCTGAGGAGTGCCCCTGATATTCAGTTAAATAAACATCCCTTATGATATCATTGCTAAATTTTATTTCTCTTTTTATTCCCCCATCTTTTTGTCTTGAATATAACTCAGGATTATAATATTTCCCCTGACCAGGTAATACATTATAATAATCAAATGCTTCAGGTGCATGTTTAAGGTGCCATTTTCCAATCATTGCTGTCTGATAACCAAGTTTTTTCATTTCAAGAGCAAGATATTGCCTTTCAGGCGGCAGGTTCCCGTCAAGATCAAGAACACCATTTGTCTGGCTGTACTGGCCGGTCATAATGCAAGCCCTGGAAGGTGTACATATGGAATTGGTGCAGAAACAATTTTCAAACATGATCCCTTCATGTGCCAGACGATCTATGATGGGTGTGGGATTCAGGCTGGCAAGCCGGCTGCCATACACTCCAATAGCCTGTGAGGTATGATCATCTGACATGATATACAATATGTTGGGTTTAGCTGATTCAGACTGTTTACTACAAGAAATAAAAAATGGGGAAATAAATATCGCAAAGAATAAAGTAATCAGGCAATAAGTTTTCATAAAGTATTAATTTTAAAATGATCAAAAAGGATTCTTACAAATGATATCTGATTTATTTAAAATTAGAAATACTATTAAAACTATGTATATATCCTTGAGTCTGGGGTAAAAATTACTTAAACCTATTCTTAAGGATCTCATTAACTTGATTAATTTGTAACTGGAGTGGATGATTATATTCAGGGTAAAGATTACTGGCCTTTTCCAGATACTCTTGCGCTTCAACATAACGTTCCTGCCTGAAATAAACCAGACCCTGGAGATGAAGAAACTTAGGATTCAAGGATTCTTTCTGAAGGACATCTTCCAGCAATATCATCGCTTCCTGGATACTTCTCGTACTTACTTTGTAAAAAACCAGGATGTGTGCTAAAGCTCCTTTCTTTGTGACATTATCAGGATTTAGTTTAAGTGCATCACGGAAATAATTTTCGGCTTTCAAGTTGTCAGATTCAAGAAATAATATACCCAGACTATAAAGGATATCTGACTCCGATATTTCTTTGTTTTTCAATATGGTTATATATTGGTCTATTAAAATATTCATTTTTTTAGTTTTACCCATGGAATAAACGCATACCGCCTTTCTACCAATCAGTGAAGGATGGCCAGGATACTCTTCAAGCCCGCAATCATATAATGTAAATTCTTCATTGTACTTGCTATAATGGTGGTAACAATATCCCAGATGCTCATAAAGCAGGATCGTGGGCTTCCTTGCCATCTTTCCAGTCAGATCAAGATTTTTTTCATATGCTTTAATTGCCTGGTCAAATTGATGTAATGAAAAAAATTGTTCACCAAGATTAAACCAGAATGCAATTGAGATAGAATCAATTTTAAGTATCTCATTGATAATTTCTATAAGTTCCTCAGGATTTCTTTTGTTATAGATTCCCTGAATGTATTCTGTTGTCAATCTTAAAAGTATTGTATCCTGTTGATGTCTATCTTGAAAATAACCATGAAGATGTATCTCGGTAAATGGATTATAAATTGAATGAAAGAATTGTGCGAAATCCTTATTAATGTAAAAAGAATAATTGTCTGCAGCCGGTTCAGATTGATTTTGCCCGGATGAAAGGCCCATGGATAACAGAACAATGAGTCCAAGTAATAATATTATTTTCCCTGGTTTCAATTTCTGTTCAACCCGGCAATGATTAAAATTCTAAGTCAACTGCCGTTTTACTGAGAGCTCATATAAGTTTACTTTGTCAGGATAAAACTGTCAAAAAGGTTGCCGTTTGCTGTGTATGCTTTATATTCAAGGGTATTATGACTTACTTTAATCACCTGATATAATTGTAATTTATCTCCAAGCTTTGCCATAAGATCTGAATATTGGGTATTCAATTGATATTGCTTAGGGCCGCTTGTAGAAAGGGCATAAACAGTACCTGGCTGATCCCAGGGAACTACCTGGCTGTTAACCAATTTATATGATCTTGTATATACATGATCATGTCCTGTTAATACCAGGTCAACGTGGTATTTATCTATAACTGACTGAAAGGCCTCTCTTGTGCCACCATCATTGCGTACATTTCCGAACGAGTAGAATGGATGATGAAAAGTGATTATTGTCCATTTCTTTGAGTTGGATTCCAGCACTTCTTCCAGCCAGACAGCTTGTTCTGAAAGCATGTAATTACTATTTATCTGAATAAATCTTGCTCCGGCATAGTCAAAATAATAGGATGCTTCTTCCAGTCCTTCAAGTCCATTTTCAGGAAGGGTAAAATGGCTTTTCCAGATTTTTGCCACTTCATCCTCACGTTGTTTAATTCCTCTGAGGTTTAGTACAAATTCTCCATCTTGTATTTTGTATTCCCGGTCATAATTTCCAGGAGCAAAAACACTGGGAATAATCCTGAAAATAAAACCCGCGGCATTGAAAAATTCTTCATAGAGATGATCTTCAGGAGCATTCATAAGATCGCCTGAGAATAACCAAAATGCTGCATCAGGTGCAGTTTTAAATGCTTCTCTGAAAACTCTTGAGCAATGTTCCCTTATATCATTCTGGGGATCTCCAAACCATACAAAAGAAAAAGATAATTCATCCGTAGGAGCTGTACTAAAATGATTCCATTCACTCCAGCCAGCAGGACTTCCGACTCTGTAGATGTATTTTGTTTGTGGTTTTAGAGATGTAAGAACCACAGAATGATGATAAACTATTTCTTCGTCCCCGGTTTCCAGTTTTGTTGATATTGCTTTTATTGTATCCAGATCTTCTATAAAATCAGTATATCCTGTAGCCTGTGAAAACAAAATAGATGAATTCAACGTTTCTCCAGAAGTTCGCCAGGTTACAGCCATTTCTGAGGATTTATGATCCGTCAAATTCAATATTATCCTTTCAGGGAGCTTGGGATCTTTTGAAATTTCATAACTGAAAGCTGATATAAACACTGAAATCAATATAAAAAAATATATATTTTTCCTGAACATGGCTATGATTCTTAAATTTTATTTAATTGCATTACTGAGTTTGCCTTAATATTTACTTTATAAACTCAGTTTTTATATGCATTTTAATTAGTATTTTTTTTGCAGGAATTCTTTATATTCCGGCCTGTTTTTCCATTGTTCCAGGTATGGCTGATAATCCGGAACGTCTCTCCAGTATATTGGATCGGGATCAGTTTCTTTAAGTCCGGTTTGATAAT
>CAZEKO010000029.1:0-15663 GCA_964512775.1 uncultured Bacteroides sp.
TTCCGTTCTGCCCTGATTCCTATGATGGCATGATACATGTTAATGTTACAGGTGGGACTGAACCTTATGATATCTGGTGGATTGCACAGAATACTAATGATGCTGTACTTTATAATCTCGGACAGGGTGTATACGTTGTACAGGTCGATGATCAGAACAATTGCGGATTGGTGGGAGCTTCTGTCGAATTGAATTCTGACGCCAATAACTGTCTGGAAATCCCGACTGCAATTTCACCAAATGATGATGGGAAGAATGATGTCTGGGAAATAAGGGGTATGGAATATTATCCTGATGCAATTATTGACATTTACAACCGTTGGGGTGATTTGATTTTCAGATCAGACAGGGGGTATAACAAAAAATTTGATGGTATGTACCGTGGTAGACATTTACCTGTTGATTCCTATCATTTCATCATTAATTTGAATAATGGCGGCAAACCAATATTGGGAAATATAACAATCATTTTATAGAAATGCGCAGGATCTGTTTTCTGGCGGTGTTGGTATTTCTGATAAGCATGACTGTAAGAGCTCAGCAATTGCCTTTGTACAGCCAGTATGTCATGAATGGCTATTTACTGAATCCTGCTGTTGCAGGCCATGATGGCTATACCTCATTTAATCTGACGGCCCGGCAGCAATGGCTTGGATTTCCTAATGCCCCTCAGACAGAGAGCTTTAGTGCACAGACAAGATTGCTAAAACGAAGTTTTGTTATTAAAAGCAGATCGGTACACAATAAGACATTTAAACCAAGTACAAACGGACGCGTGGGCCTTGGAGGATTAATTTATCATGATCTGAATGGTGCTGTTGAGCGCACCGGTTTTCAGGGATCCTACGCTTATCACATATTCCTCAGGGAGAATCAGCTTTCATTCGGTCTTTCAGTAGGTTTATTCCAGTTCAGGATAAGGGAAGAAGATATTACATACCTTGATGATGGGGATATGGTTATTGAAGAAGGAATAAGGAAAGTATTATATGTACCGGATGCTAATTTCGGTGTTCACTATATGAATTATAATTACTTTGTTGGATTATCAGTAAATAATATGTTCCAGTCTTACCTGAAAATGGGGAACAGGGCACTTGAGGAGTTTAAACAATTAAGACATTACTACCTTATGGGCGGATACCGGTTCTATTTTTCACAGAATCATGAGCTGGAACCCTCCACCTTGATCAAGATGACTGAACGATTGACATTCCAGGCAGATTTAGGTGCTAAATATTATTACAAGCAGGATTACTGGGCAGGAATATATTTTCGTACCGACAAAACCCTGATAACCCTTGTAGGTGTAAGATTTAATCAGGTATATATTGGATATGCGTTTGATTATAATCTTTCCAGCATTAAGAAATATAGCTGGGGTTCGCATGAACTTGTACTTGCCCTTAAACTTGGCGATAGTGCCCGAAGGTACAGATGGCTGAACAGGTACTAAACTAAAAATATTTCTTCCTTACTTCCATACCAATTACTCCCAAAGCAAAAAGAATTAATAATAGTGAACTTGCCAGGGCAATCTTGTTACCAGTGAAATATGCATGAGGTGTAAAGCGAAACTCAATGGTATGTTTTCCAGATGGCACCACCAGTGCACGCAGTACATAATCAGAACGTAAATGGGAAACAGGTTTCCCATCAATTGTGGCATTCCAGCCTTTGTCATAATATATTTCAGAAAACACTGCTAACTGATCATTAGTACAACTCGATTCATAAACCATATGATTGGGTTTATAACTGGAAAGATGGATTGAAGCGGTAGAATCGGTAGTCATTTCTAAATCTTTAATATTCTGTTCAAACTTTTTATCGACAATAGCCTGGCTCAACGGATTAAAATCGGTTAAAGCGTTCAATTCTTCGTCTGCATTATTCACAAGAATTATTTTGTCGACAAACCATGCATTTCCTAGTGCTCCAGTATTTAACCTTGCTTCTGGTTGCTGTTTATCTGAAAGAATTATAAAATATTTTGTATTAAGCATATTCAATACATTCATATTGTTTTTGGAAATGTGATGTTCAATCAGATCCTGGTACCGGCGAAATTTTGCACCATGATATCCACCAATCGAAAAATGAAAATATGATGCTCTGGCACTTCGGAAAGGGTCTTCTGTCAAATCAAATACCCTGAAATAGGGATCTTCATCTGCAAGGATATTCAGATCAGCCTGGTAGGGCTGAAATACCTCTCTTGTCTGTCTTTCAGGAACAAAATCATCTTTATTCAGATATCTTTTATTTACCGGCCACATATCAAAAATTACAAGTGCACAAATTGAAATAATAAATACATTCAGCTTAATTTTCTTAATATAAAATACATATAGAAGGCCGGCAGTCAGAAGAGTAAAAACAAGGGATCTGAAAGAGTCGTTTCTTAATAACATTTGACGGTCTTCTTTGAGAGCATCAATAAAGACATTCGCCCCCTGGCTGATATAAGCTTCATCTCCCGGGCCGGAAAAGCTTAAAGCTCCCGGGAAAATCGTAAAAAATAAAGCGATACCACCTAAAGAGAAAAGAGAAATCTTAAGCGCACGCTTAAATTCTTTTGGATTTATATTTTCTGTCAGGATTTCTTTCAGGGCAAGAAAAGCAAGTACCGGAACAGCGAATTCAGCAATAATCAGGATCATGGAAACTGTCCGGAATTTATTATATAAAGGGAAATAATCAAGAAATAGATTTGTTAGAGACATAAAATTTCTGCCCCACGCTAACACAATGGATAATATTGTCGCAGTCAGTAGCCACCATTTCAGTTTACCCCTGACTAAAAAAAGTGAAAAAATAAAAAGAAACATTACCACTGCCCCCAGATATACAGGTCCGTGAGTAAAGGTCTGGTCTCCCCAGTATAACGGTAAGTTTTTACACATTCTTTTTGCATATGAAGCATTCTGTGCATTTTTCAGCAACTCATAAGTAGCTGATTTCTCGCCCAGTTCACCCATAGAGGAACCACCTTTAAAATTTGGAATGAAAAGAGTCATGGTCTCATCTATCCCATAGCTCCATGCGGTTGCATAATCGCGATCCAGTCCACTGGTCTGATTTTCAATATCAGCAGTTAATTCAGGTTTGCCACGCATTGTATATTTTGTATACTCCCAGGTGCTCCAGATATTAGGCGTTCTTGAACCGACAGCAAATATTACTACAATCAATAATATACCTGTGCTTTTCAAAAGATGTAAATAATCTTTTTCTCTGATAACCCTGTATAGCTCGAATATACCATATAACAGTATTATGATTAAGGTATAGTAGGTGATCTGAAGGTGGTTTACATAAAGTTGCATGGCAAGAAATAATCCCATCAAAACTGCTCCAATCAGATATTTTCGATTAAAAGCCAGATGAATACCTGCTATAATGGGAGGCATATATCCAAGAGCCTGGGCTTTAGTAATATGGCCAGCTTCAAGGATTGTGAAAAAATAAGATGAAAATGCATATGCAACAGCACCAGCAATACTTATCCAGGGATTAACGCCAAATGCTATTAGAAAAATGTAAAATCCTATCAGGCTTACAAAGAGGATGTTTGCTGGTTTTGGCAGGTAAAGATTTATCAGTTTATGCAGATAGGTCGTAATATTTGTTGGATAATTAACAGATATCTGATAAGCAGGCATGCCACTGAACATAGTGTTGGTCCACAGGGCTTCTTCACCTTCTTTTTCACGGAATTCTGTGATTTCACGGGCTGCAGCTTTCCATCTTTTCACATCGCCAGGATCAAGTACCTTATTATTCAGTACCGGGCTGAAATAAATAATACTAATCAGAATAAATATAATTATCGCTGTAAAATATGGAAGTAATGATTTCAGAAGATCTGTTTTCATTCTTTCGGTTTAATTAATTTTTTAAGAAAATTCAACGATTTTATTTTTTGAGTTTCAACCTCCGGAGAGATTTTTGAAATCACGATTAAGGTACCAAAAATCAAAGTCATGAACAGACTTCGGATCAAAATATCTAAAATAAAATTATTCAGTACGGGTAATATCAGATTTAATAAATATGTAATGCCGGCAAAAGCAATGATAAGCAGGAATTTATAATCATAAGGGGATATCCTGAATTTAAAATAAATGAAGAGGAATTGGATTAATCTGTAAAAGAATGTCGAAATGAGGGCAGCTATGGATGCTCCAACTATACCGAACCGCGGAATAAGAAGAAGGTTTGTTACAACAATGGTTATCCCAAACATTATTATAAAGTATGTCTGGTACCTGTAATACTTTGAAAGGTTAATAACAATGCTGCTTATTCCTCCTATCATGGTTATACAGGCAGAGATCCCAAAGAAAAGAATAACATACTTCCCTGGAAGATATTCTTCCGGCAGAATTTTGAAAACATTATGAATATTCCCCCAGATACCTATAAATATAAGGACTCCTAAAATAAAAAGATTCAGGCAGCTTTTATAATATACAGTCCGGATTTCATCGATATTATTTTTTTTCCATGCTTCAGCAACAATACCGGTAGAAATCCGTTGAACCGATCTTGCAGGAATGGATACAAGTGAGCCGAAAAAAAAGGAAATTGTATAAATCCCGGTGGAACTCAGATCAATCATACTGTTGATCATTATTGTATCTATCTTTTGTATAATCACATTACTGAATCCTCCCAGAATACCAAATAAACTTACACTCATCATATTCCTGGCCAGACTTTTATCAATGAATGAAAAATTTGTTTTGAATGAAAATTGTTTTTTCTGAATCAGGGGGTAAAATATTAATATCCCGGGAATGCATAGCGATATAACATAAAATAAAACGAATGTATTAAAATCAACAAGGTTTATAACAAGAAGGCAAATAGAACATAAAATAAATACCCGTTGAAACAAATCTTTAAGAAATGTTCCAAATGATGCATTCAGCATCACTCTGTTATATGTATCAATAGTGTTAAATATCAGGACAAAGAAAATCAGTGGAGGAATGAAATACAAATAGTCAACGAATAGTTTTGATTGTTCAATGCTATCACTGATGATCAATGGTTTCAGCAAAGAGAAAACCCCAAATGATAAAAGAAATCCTGCCAGGGAAACACCAATGGAAAGAACAATAAAACCATGATGGTTAGTTTTATCGTCCCTGAAATATGGGAAAAGACGCAGGGTAACGCTGTCAAATCCAAGTATAGCAAAAATTGCAAACAAATTGGAATATGATACCAGCAGGCTCAGAAGTCCTACCTGTTCGGTCGAAAGAAATTTGGGAAAAAGCAGGCCAGTGGTAATAAAACCTATAGCAACTCCCAGGTAAGAATAAATGGTCCCCTTTATGGATTGTCTCTGAATTATTCCCAACGTGTTGAAAGGTTTAAGTTGTTTCGGATTTAATAAACGACACAAATGGCTTGTATAATCTTCTGATTACCGGATGATATATAATAATCCTTATTAAATCTTTCAGGCTGAATTTAAGTGATTTAAAATGATAATTCAGCAATAATTCTGAAATAATAACTGAGGGTTTTTTGGTAACAGGCAGGCAGTGTCTTATGATATAACTTTTTAGTTCCTCTTCATCTATCTGCTGTTGCAATACCCTTTCAATACTGGTTTTGAGTTCTTCATTATTTCCTGCGAGTTGAATAAAAGATTGATTGAAATCAAAACCGTATTTCATTCTTTCATTTTGAGGATTAAAATAAATTACGGGAATCCCCATGATTATTGCTTCATGGATCAGCGAGCTAAACCTGGTAATTAAAACAGATGCATCAGATAAAATATTATGTACAGTTGCTGAATTTGTTTTCCTGGAATCACGGTACCTGGTAAGATCACCTGTATCACGGGGATGTTGAATTATCAAATAATCCAGCCGAAGGTTGTCCAGAGTTTCTGATATCATATCTAACCAGGTATACCGGAAATCTTCATAAATATTATAGGTAAAGTTGCAGTTAATGATAACTTTTTTATTCAATTGTCCGGTTGATCGATTCAGGTTTTCGTAACGGGGATTTCCGGTAATATAAACAGTTTTCTTCTGAAGATCATATGCAGTCTGGCTGCCCTGGACAAATGCATAATCAGTGTGTTGCATCCGTTTAAAATGATCTCCGAAATCAATTACAGATTCCTGTAAACATACTGTCGCAATTTTCAACCTTCTGCAATGGGCTGTTATTCTCTGAACCTCTTTTGTCCAGTCATTAAGAAATACCATAACATCAGGTTTTTCTTCTTTGAGCAATTTATAGGAATATCTTGTAAAAGCAACTTTTCTGGACTTAAGAAAATCTTCTGTTCCTTCAGCAGTTTTTTTGGGTGTAATTATTTTTGTTTTATCCGGAGGGAGTAATGAATAGACATGCAATAATGAGTCTGCAAGAGTATCGCTCTGGGGATAAAGGAATATTTTGTTTATTTTATTTTCAGGGTGTATTTTTTCCGGAGATTTAATCTCGTTTAAATTTAATAACGGGAATAGTTCCTTCAGACGGGGAATCATCCATCCCATGGAGTCTTCAATAAAACAATTTTGAAGAGTATCTGAATATTTCTTTATCAGGTGGATGATATAATTTATACTATCCTGAATATCAGGCATCCAGATGAATTTTCCCCTTTCAGGATCTATTTTTTCGTGAAATAAATCCGAAATAAATAAATTGGAATTGAAAAAATACAGATCAAATATTTTACTATGCCGGACCATCTGGTGTCTAATGATCTGAAGAAATTTTACCAAGGATGTTTTTCCAGACGATATACTGGTTATACTCCTGCTGAATACGTTTCAGGGCTTTTTCAATATAAGGTTTTTGCTTTTCCACATTATTCATGTAGTATAACGACTTTTCAATATAATCTTCTTTTTCAGTTGCCAGTACAATTTCATCTTCATTATAGAAGTCGAGGATTCCTGCATTATCTATAACACCGAATCTTCCAAGAGAAAAAACTGTCCAGAACCTATCCATAATTCCTTTTTCTACTTTCCATGATGCTGCATGAATGATAGGACAAAGTCTCGATGATTTCAGGATGTCAATATGTTCAGCTACCGAAACCGGTCCCAATTTAGTTCCTCTTCCTGCAATAACTGATGTTTTTGCCTTGTCCACAAGGGGTTGAAGCCAATTATCCCATTCCAGTATATTCCCCCGGTACATTGTACCCCATCTGGAACCTACGAAACCAAGATCATATTTAAACCCATCCATTACAGGTTTTGCATTCATTATTTCATCATAGGAAACAGTCATGGTTCCCCAGGGAATCCAGAATATCCTGTCTTTATATTTATCCACTATTTTTTTCTTCATCGGAAAAGAATCCACATCCGTTTTGGCTCCAAATGCATAAAAACGGTACCCCGAATTGCTTAATTGATCGAGCTTTTTATATTGAGGCCAATGCCATTCCTGAAAAAACTTCATGGGATTATCTGTCCATTCCTTTCCCACAGATTCCGGACTTCCGTCAAAACTTGTCAATTTCTGAACCAGGACACTGTCTTTGTGAATATTATATTTATTAAACAGATGGATCGTATCTGGTTCATTCCAGCATATATAAATGTGAGGTTTGGAATGATCTATTTTATTTGCATTCAAATGCCATGTCTGGTAACCCAGTTTTCTGAATGTACCTGTAAGATAATTCCATGGCCAGAAATTTGTATGTTTTTTTCTAAATAACCTGGGCTGATAACCCACCAGTACAACATCCATAGTTTATTTTTTTTGAATAATATATTCTTCTTCCGGGACGGACAGTAATAATTTTTCACCTTTAATTAATCTCAAAGCTTCCTCAGTTGCTTCTATTTCCATCCGGGCACGGCAATCATTTGTCATTGAACCCATATGGCAACTGAAATAACAATTCTCAAGCTCAATAAGGTTTCCAGAATATGGTTCTTCTTCAAAAACATCAATGGCCGCGGCTCCGATAGTATGATTTTTAAGCGCAACAAAAAGATCCTGTTCGTTGATAATACCGCCACGGGAGGTATTGATCAAAATGACTTCTTTTTTCATTTTTACCATTTCATTAAGGGAGATTAATGATCTGGTTTCATTTGTGAGAGGGACATGCAAAGTAATTATATCTGCCTGGCGATAAATAGTTTCTTTATCGACATGTTCAGCATTATTTATTTTGTACAGATCCCAGTTTGGAAGAAGATCATTTACAAGAATGCGTTTTGGACTAAAACCCTGCAAATGTTTCAAAACTCTGCTGCCAACCCTGCCAGTACCAATAATACCAACAACAAGATTGGCCAGGCGTTCTCCACTTACCCGCTGCCAGATTCCTGATCTCATTTTTCTATCGATTGTTGGAAGGTCACGGAGAGCATTAAGCATATGTCCTATTGTAAGTTCTGCTACAGCAGGAGAAGGACCATCAGGAGTGTATGATACTTTAATTCCAAGTTCCCTTGCAGCAATCAGATCAACGCTGTCTAAACCAATTCCCACACGGGAAATTAATTTAAGCTTTTTCCCATTCTCCATAACAGCACGTGTAACAGGCTCAGTTCCGGCAATAATAATGTCAAAATCAGGAACCATCTCCCTGAGTTCTTCCTCTTTTAGTTTCCTGCCGATAGGATTAATAACGTATTCGATATTGTCGACACTTTCGAGAAGCTCAATTGACTTTGGATCAATTTTCCCGAAAGGTACGGTTGTGATAAGAACACGGTAAAGATCGGCAGGTTTGGTCCTGGGAGTTTCGGGAGGTGTGATTGATACTTTTAACAGCTCATCATATGGGGTATGCATTTCACTGAACCCATTCTGCTTAAGCCATCTTTCAACAACAGGAACCTGCCAGATGTAGTCAATATCCCAGATACCTTCCTTCTGAATTATTGGATAAATCTGGTGTCCCAGGAGACTTTCAAAGTAATCATTATGTTCTGAAATAGATGTAATAACTGATGATCTTGTTACAATAACACGTTTATCAAGGAAATATGCATTCGTGACAGGTACAGCACATTTTTGCCTTTCAAGTTGATTGCGGTTGTTCAAACTGAAAATACGCTCAGGGCTGAATTCATCCCGTTTCATTACCGATACAACTGAATCTGTTTTTTCGTGTTCCTCAAGTATCGTAAATGCATTGTCGATAAGTTCTTTGGTAATACAGGGCGAATTTGCCAGAAGTATTGCTACACGATCGGGCATATAGCCCAGTTCTTCCATTATCTGTTCAAGTCCATATTTAACTTCTTCTGTCAATTTGGTATCATGGCCTTTTCTTTTAACAAACCTGACCTGGTTGAAATTTTTACCAATTTCAGCAAGATGGGAAGAATCTGTTGACAGATATACCGCCTGGGTTTTTTCCGAGTGAACAGCTGCATTAATTACATAAGAAGCAACCGTCCTGCCCAGGATGGGGAATGAGTACCTGTTAAATGGTTTATTTTCCTGCCTGCCAAGGATAAGGGAGATATTTTGAATTCTTTCCATGAAAAAATCTATTTTTTATTAATCTTTAACATTTCTTCCCTCGCTTTTTCACCCAGAAAAAGAAAATCGAGACTGAAAGCAAGAAACCTGTATCCTTCTTTTATTTTCTCATTAAGTTTTGTATGGTCAGGTGGGATCACATGGAATCCCATGTTTTTATTCTTTTCTAAACATGTTTTTTTCACTTTTTCAAGAGCTGCCACAACATCATCTCTTTCAAACTCACCAGGGAATCCCATAGATGCAGAGAGATCATATGGGCCGATAATAATTCCGTCTATCCCGGGAGTATTAATGATCTGACTGATATTATTTACAGCGTTTATATGTTCAATTTGAGCTATTACTATTGAATCTTCTTCAAGCCATTTTTTATATTCCTTAAATCCTATACCATAATTCTGAGCCCGGGTAAGTCCGACACCTCTGCGGCCTGATGGAGGGTATTTGACATAGGCCACAGCCTGTTCAGCTTCTGCTCCTGAATTTACAGATGGAACTATCACTCCATTGGCTCCGGCATCCATAACTCTTTTAATGACAACTTCTTCATTTTTACTTACCCTGACAAGAGCACTTATACCTGAAGCCTGTATCTGGGAAATCATTTCCTGAGCCTTGCTTAAGTCAATGACAGAATGCTCAAGATCGATTGTCAACCAATCAAATTTAGCACTGGCCATAATTTCTATAATGGAATGATGGCCGATAGTGATCCATGAACCAATTGTTAATTCGTTATTCAGAATACGTTTTCTGAGGCCATAATTTTTCATAACAGTTTAATTAATGAAGGATTTAACCTGACTGATTCGAGATTTTCACTGAAAGTATTTCTTCTGTCATATTTCCCTATAAAACGGGAAGGTAATTGACGAATTGTTTTACGGAGTTGAATTACACGATATATTAGTTTCAGCGGCCGAAATGGTTTTATAACATTGATTAAATTAGCCACCGAGGGTAATGCTTCAGGATATTTACTGGAATGAAGCAAATGATCGTTCTCAAAAAGAATACGTTCCCTTTCTGTTGGAGGATACAGAGGAGTTATCTGGTTCTCAGGATCATTTACCATTACATTAATGCCGTTCCACCAATTGAGTAAAGAATATTCTGCTTCCTGTCCTTTCAGATTATGTGGATGGGTTGCTGAATATGCTTCGAAAATTAATTTAAATTCCGGATTCGCAAGTAGGAAATCACAATTAGCCTGCCGGACATGATGATAATTACTATCATCCACAATAATTATGGCATTCTTTGATAAAAAAGGTTTTACTAATAAAAGACACATCAGCTGACTCCGGTAATCATGTGGGCCATCAATAAAATACAAACCAATTTTTTTCCCGGCAAGGTAATTATCCAAGGAATTTAAAGCAACTTCATAATCCTCATTAATGATCTTTGCATTATTAATGCCAAGCTTTTCTATTCTGTCTTTAACAATATCGAAATTCTGACCATTCTGGTCAAATTGTTTAAAATTATCGATGCCAAAAGCTAAATGGTTATTCAGGATTTTTGCTACGGATAACAGTGTTAATCCCTGAAAAACACCAATTTCAAGATAGCAATCATCGTTTTTCAGCTGAGTGGCAAATTGTTGAAGAAGGCAGATTAATTTCTTACCGGATAATCCGCTTAACAGCGGATCTTCGAAAATAATTTCGCATTTTTCAGCTTTTTGGATACACTGTTTTATGTCAGATAACCATTGATTCATTTAATTCTTGAATATAAAAATTCCGCCAGTTCAAAATCAATATTTTCATCAATATCGATAGATTCAAGCCTGTCAACAATGTACATTTTTGGTTTAGATCCAATACGCCGGGAGTTTACTTTTCGAAATGAATTCTTTGAAAAAATATAGAAATTTGAATTTTCTTCATATACGGGAGGGAGATCCTGGGTTCGGATTAATTCTTCGGGATTATGATTGACTGGATCACCATTTTGCCAGTAAAAGCGGGTTTGCCAACGGGTTACTGAAAAAATTGAATCATAATCTTTAAGGTTATTAAAATATGTCTCGATAGCATTATTCAATGTTTCAACCGTTAGCAGCGGATTTGTGCTATGTGTTTGTATAAAATGTTCTCCGGGAAGCTGGCTAAGGTCATATTCAAGCACGTGATTCATAGAAACGAAGTCACCACATAATTCTACAGGACGGTCAATAATAGTTACATTATGAAAATTTTTTAATGCGTCTTCACGGATAATTTTACTGTCAGTGTCTATTGATATCTGGCTAATATATTCAGATTGCTGAAGTTTTTTGACGATTGCATGGTATAAGGGGGCACCACAAAACAATTTCATGTTTTTATTGGGAACTCTCTCCGAATGTTCCTTCATCGGTAGTAAAGCAATCAGTTTCTTCATGAAAATGTTTTAATATTTTTTAACAACATCGTTAAAATCAGCAGATTGGAATAAGCCGGCCAAAGAAGATCCCGGACTGCATAATAAAATATTTGCATTCTTTTTATGCATTTTGCTGGCTATGAACTCCCATCCACGGTAATGATTATCTTGCTGGGGTTTACTATATTCTGTACCGGTGCCAAAATAATCAGGACGGAAATGATTCGGATCGGTATCATCACTGGATTTGTAAATAATCTTCTTTACCTTTTCTTCTGGATGATATTCAATTTTGACATTCTTAATATCTTTTTCTACATAATTACAATCTGTTCCAAGAATGATGAAATTTCTATATCCCATGGTATAAAGAACGGGAACTGAAGTAGCACCTACATTAGCTATGATTTTCATGCGGTTGAAACTTTTTCCCCATATCCAGCGATCGAAGACAGGACGTTTAATAAAGTTAAGATACTGGATCTTTTCATTTATCCCAAAATAATCTGCGGACCAGAGTGGCAGGAAGAATTTTGTAATCGGACTGGTTTCGATTAATTCTTTAACTTTTTCTTTAATATTCTCAAGTACGACAGGGTCAGCTGTCATAAAATATGTTGGGAAGAATCCCCAGTCCTGATATGCGATATAAGCTCTGTTAAAAGAAATGGTGTCTTTATTTCGTATTTTTTGAATATCAATTTTATTCAGGCTGGGGCCATTGCCGATAATATATATAGTCTTTGACGGGCTGTTCATTATAAAGAAAAATATTAAAAGGCAAAATTAGTTATTTAAAAGTGCACCACCATACCTTTATTCACCCAGTAACGGAAACGTAGTAGCATTATGCCTTTTTGAGGGTGAAAAATAATTGTATAAAAGAGTCCCAGTACAATACTTGCTGCCCATTTCAGGATTTCCTGGAAATACATAAGGAAAAGTTCCCTGTGTTGCTGCCTGAAATATTTTTCACTTTTACCGTAACTAATTGCCTGGTTACGGATAAATTCCATTGTTGTCCGTTCTGGTGGAACAAAATGATAAATAACGGCGGACGGGAGGTAGCGGATAAGGAAATTCTGTTTATACATTCTGGCAAATAATTCTTTTTCTTCACTGCCCTGCATATCAAATCCTTTTCTGCCAAGTTTAGTGTCAAATAAACCAACCTGATTAAAAACGACTTTCAGGAAACTCATATTCGAGCCTCTGGGATATCTGTTTTTTGCAAATTCCCCGGTTTTATTACCCGGATTGAAATACCCAAACAATGATGATAAATATGGAGTCAGCCATTTTGGTTTTTCCTGTTCATATTCAAGCAGGATCTTTCCTCCCACAGCAGCGATTTTGGGATTTTGTTCCATGTAATCATAAATAATTCTCAGGAAATTCTTTTCAGGAAAAGCGTCATCGTCAATAAAGGTGAGATATTTCCCTGAGGATTCTTTGATTCCACGGTTTCTGGCGGCAGACAATCCTTGTTCAGATTCCGTGATATAAATAAAGTTCAGGTGAGGATTATCTTTTCTGAAGGTCTGGCAGATTAATTCTGTATTATCTGTTGAATTATTATTTACAACGATAATTTCATAAAGCTTTGGATTCAAGCTTTGATTTTTGACTTTTTCAAGAAGTTGATACAGGTATCTTTGCCTGTTGTAGGTACAAATTATTGCGGATATTTTTGAGGGATCAGGCATTTAAAGCTTTAAGCATTTTTTTCATATTAATTTTTTCAGAAACGATTCCCTCTATATTTTTAACAGGGATTCGGTCTTGTTCCATTGAATCCCTGTATCTTATTGTAACCGTTTGATCATCCAGTGTCTGATGATCAACCGTGATGCAAAATGGTGTTCCGATGGCATCTTGCCGCCTGTACCGTCTTCCAATAGAATCCTTCTCCTCATACATACAGTTAAAACTATATTTGACTTCATCCATTATTTTGCGTGCTATTTCAGGCAGACCATCTTTTTTTACCAGTGGAAGAACAGCCAGTTTAATAGGGGCGAGGGGCGCTGGTAATCGGAGTACTACTCTGTCGCCTAATTCCTCACCTTCTTTCTCTACTTTCTCTTCAGCGTAAGATCCGGCTATCACCGAAAGGAATGTGCGGTCCAGTCCAACGGAAGTCTCAACTACATATGGAACATAGCTTTCATTCAATTCATTATCGAAATACTGTATCTTTTTACCAGAATATTTCTGGTGCTGTGAAAGGTCGAAATCTGTTCGTGAGTGAATACCTTCCACTTCCTTAAAACCAATTGGGAATTCAAATTGAATATCGGTTGCAGCATTTGCATAATGAGCCAGCTTTTCATGATCCTGAAAACGGTATTTTTCATTTCCCAGTCCAAAGCTCCGATGCCATTTCATTCTTTCTTCTTTCCAGTATTCGAACCATTTCATTTCTTCACCCGGCTTAACAAAGAATTGCATTTCCATCTGTTCAAATTCACGCATCCTCATTATGAATTGACGTGCTACAATTTCATTTCGAAAAGCCTTCCCAACCTGGGCTATTCCAAAGGGTATTTTCATCCTTCCTGATTTCTGTACATTCAGGTAATTAACAAATATCCCCTGTGCTGTTTCAGGCCTGAGATAAACTTTGCTTGCACCGTCAGTAACTGAACCAAGTTTGGTTTCAAACATAAGGTTAAATTGCCTGACATCAGTCCAGTTCCTTGTACCTGATTCCGGATCAACAATTTCACAATCAATGATGATCTGTTTAAGTTCTGTTAGGTCATCTTTCTCAAGGGCGTGAATAAAACGAGAATGAACTGTCTCATACTGCCTGCTGTATTCAATAACCCGGGGATTTGTGCTGCAAAACTTCTCCTTGTCGAAATCAGCACCAAACCGGGAAGCAGCTTTATCGGTTTCTTTATTTATTTTAGACTGGATTTTTTCGAGCCAATCTTCAATGAGCTGATCAGCCCTGTAACGTTTCTTGGAGTCTTTATTATCGATAAGTGGATCATTAAATGCATCTTCATGCCCGGAGGCTTTCCATACGGTAGGATGCATGAATATTGCAGAATCTATTCCGACAATATTTTCATGAAGGAGTACCATTGAATCCCACCAGTATTTCCTGATATTATTCTTAAGTTCCGAACCATTCTGGCCATAATCATAAACCGCTCCAAGGCCATCGTAAATTTCACTGGAGGGGAAAATAAATCCATACTCTTTGGAGTGAGAAATAATTTTCCTGAAAAGGTCATCCTGGGCCATAACTTTGATATTAAAAATTTCAATACCGGACAAAAGTAATTATTTCTTTATTAAATGGAGGATTATATAATATTTGGATTTTAAAGAAGTATTTGGAAAATTTATTAATTAGAATTAGTTTAGTACTAAGATCTTGCACATGATTAACTCATTTCAGGGATAAGTATTTTTTTTGCTTTTTTCACATTTCGTTTTTTGTTAATTTAAGTATTCTTTAGACATGAAAACATTAATTTTTTCTGCACTTTTCTTTTTCCAATCCCTGATCCTGACGGCTCAATTAGCAGATTCAATCATCATCGCCTATTACCCTTTCAACGGTAATGCAAATGATGAAAGTGGAAATGGGAATAATGGCACTGTTTACGGTGCATCACTAACGACTGACAGTTTTAACAGTAATGTTGAATCAGTATATTATTTTGACGGCATTGATGATTATATTGAAATTGGAATTCTTCCTGAATTGGCTGAAAATTTTAATTCTTTCTCTTTAAGTTTCTGGATTAAATCAGGTTCAGATGTTTC
>CAZEKO010000030.1:0-1457 GCA_964512775.1 uncultured Bacteroides sp.
GTACTGGTTTTACGTTATAAGGATAACATTACTGTTATTTCCAGATGCCAGTATTTAAAACATATCTTAGGAGACCAGTTTTATCATTGTTCTCCTGTCTTTTAATTACAGGCCTTTTTATATCTGCGCCTGTAAATGGTCAGGTTGGAGCTCAGGGGGGATTTATCAATACACGTATTCTTTTTGTCTTCGATGCCTCCCAAAGCATGGCCGGATATTGGGAAAGCGACCAGAAGATCAACATTGCCAGGAAATTCCTGATAGAGATAGTTGACAGTCTCCAGGAACTTAAAAATGTCCAGATGGCGCTCAGGGTTTACGGTCATCAGAGTCCTGTTCCCCCGCAGAATTGCGAAGATACCAAACTGGAAGTCCCTTTTAACACCAATAATGCCCTTCAGATAAGACAGAAACTTAAATACCTGATCCCAAAAGGTACTACACCTATTGCCTTTTCACTTGAGAAGGCTGCCGGTGATTTTCCGCCATGCCCTGATTGCCGGAATATAATAATACTCATAACAGATGGAATTGAAGCATGTGAAGGCGATCCATGTGCAGTCTCAAGAAAACTGCAGAATATGGGTATTACCCTGAAACCATTTATTATAGGCATAGGTATAGATCCTGAATTTAAAAAAACCTTTGATTGTGTGGGATATTATTATAATGCTGCCAATGAAAAGAAATTCAGAGAGGTTCTGGAAATAGTAATAACCCAGGTATTAAATACCACAACTGCACAGGTTAATCTCCTTGATGAAGACGGCAGGCCAACTGAAACGGATGTGAATATGACTTTTTATGATGCTACCTCAGGTAAAATAAAAAACAATATAATTCATACACTTAATCATAGAGGAAATCCTGATACTCTTTACCTTGATCCTCTAATGACATATAGAATTGTAATACATACTTTGCCTCCGATAATCATTGATACGGCATGGGTCACTGCCGGTAAACATACCACTATTGCTGCAAACGCTCCTCAAGGTTATCTGGAACTGAAAAGTATGGGAAGGATCGAGTATAGTGATTTGCAGGCGATTGTCCGTGAAAACGGAAAAATGGAAACCCTTAATTATCAGAAAATTAATGAAAAAGAAAAATACATAGTGGGGAAATATGATATTGAAATACCAACCCTTCCAAAGATCCTTCTTGAAGATACCGAGATCCTTCAAAGCCATACAACTATTGTGGAAATTCCCCGGCCGGGTATTGTAACATTCCTTTCCTATTCTTCAGGATTTGGAAGTATATACATTGATCAGGAGAAGGATATGGAATGGATAATTAACCTGGATCCCGACCAGAAGAATCAATCCCTTGTTATGCTTCCCGGTAATTATATTGCAGTTTACCGTTCCAGAAGCTCAAAAAGTGTTATGAATACCGTGATAAAAGAATTCACTGTCAGTTCGGGCACATCCATCGCAATTGATCTGAACTAA
>CAZEKO010000030.1:1557-15201 GCA_964512775.1 uncultured Bacteroides sp.
TGAAAGATTATACAGATAAAGAGCTGCTTCAGCTTTTCCTGAATAGCGGTGACAGGAATCATGCATTTAACCTGATCGTCAAGAAATACCAGGAAAAACTGTACTGGCATATCCGTAAGCTACTGATTTCTCATGATGATACAGATGATGTTCTGCAAAATACGATGATAAATGCTTATTTCGGCCTTGAAAATTTCAGGGAGGACGCTTCTTTATATACATGGCTTTACAGAATAGCCACAAATGAAGCTCTTTCAGCAATAAAAAAGAAAAAACGCAGGATGCTCCTGAACCTGGAGGATGTACGATCACAGCTCGAAAAAACACTTAAAGAGGATGTTTATTGTAGTGGAGATGATATCCAGATCAAACTTCAAAAAGCCATTCTGACTTTACCTGATAAACAACGTCTTGTATTTAACATGAAATATTTTGATGAAATGAAATATGAAGATATCTCTGAAATCCTTGACACAAGTGTTGGCGCATTAAAAGCATCCTATCACCATGCAGTAAAAAAAATTGAAAAATATCTTAAAGAAGATTAAACCTTTTAAATTAAATTTTCTCTAAATAGTAAGATGAATATTAACCGTGAAATAGAAGACCTGCCTGAAGGAATGAAAAAGGAACTCCCTTTTTCAGTACCTGAAGGTTATTTCGAAAACTTTGCTGCCAGACTCCACGACAGACTGGAAACTGAGAGGAAACCAGGATTTTTTGGAAAAACATACAGGATTCTGAGGCCCCAGCTTGCTATTGCCGCAACATTTGCAGCTTTCATAATTTTAGGTTATGTTATCATTAAGTTTAGCCTTGATAACAACAAACAAACCGAACCAATTCAAGAGTACTCTGAAATCATTGATTATTATATATATGATTTCGACGATGAAACTATAATGGCAGTTTTTACAGATGAAAATAATCTTAACTATTTAAATAACACTTTTGAAGATGAGGAAATCATTAAATATCTTTCAGAAGAATATGATCCTGATTATACCGACATTAAGGATTTATACTAAAATTAAAGTCATGAGAACAATGCAATTATTTTTTGCTGTTGGTCTTATCCTGATGACACTTCAAGTACAGGTAAATGCACAGGATGAATCATTCGACAGAATGAAATCGATAAAAGTAGCCTATATCACCGAACGTCTTGGCCTCACACCACAGGAAGCAGAAGTATTCTGGCCTGTTTATAATGATTTTGAGAACCGCAAAGGTGAAATCCATCACAATAGAAGGAAATTAACTGAAGATTTCATGAAAAATCAGGAAAATCTGTCGGACGCTGAGGTTATAAAGATGCTTGATGAATATACTAAATATAACAAAGCAGAATCAGAACTGCTGATTCAGATTGATAAAAAATTCCGTGAAATACTTCCCCCTGCTAAGGTTATGAAATTAAATATCGCTGAGGTCCAATTCAGGAATTATCTTATAAACAAGTTCAGGGAACAACATGGCCGTTCGGGTAGTGATCCAGATTGACATCAAAATATTTTTTTAATCAGCCGGCATTTGAACAGTTCATAAATTCCATTTAAATTTGTTGAGAATGCCGGATTTTTTATGATGTCAATTAAAAAAATATTGTTCCTGACATGTATTGGTGTTGTCCTTATTCTTTCATGCAGTTCCCGGCAAAAAAACGTACCTTCCCCACAGAATTATCAGGTAGAATGGTGGAAACAAAAAGCTGAACAGATGGTCAACAGCCAGATAATTTCTCGCGGAGTTACCGATAACCGGGTAATTGAAATTATGAGAATTACTCCAAGGCACCTTTTTGTTCCGGAAAATGTAGTTGATTATGCCTATAATGATAGTCCCCTGCCCATCGGTTACGGACAAACAATTTCCCAGCCTTATATTGTTGCACTAATGACTGAATTATTAAATTTAAAGGGAAATGAAAAAGTTCTGGAGATAGGAACAGGTTCAGGTTACCAGGCAGCGATCCTTTCACAATTAACTGATTCATGCTTTTCAATTGAAGTTGTCAGGGAACTTGCTGAAATATCTTCCAGCAGGCTCAGGGATCTTGGATATGGTAATGTTGTTGTCAGATGGGGTGACGGTTATAAGGGATGGCCTGACCATGCTCCATTTGATGCAATAATCATCACAGCTGCTCCTGAAAAAATTCCTGAAGAGTTGATAAATCAATTAAAGACAGGCGGAAAAATGGTTGTACCTGTCGGGACACTTTATCAGAATCTTTTAGTGATCATAAAAACCAATAAAGGATATCAGCAAAGAAATATTATCCCGGTTCGTTTTGTACCTATGGTTCATCCGGATGAACCTGTGCCAGAAATAAATAAGTAGGATTGAAAAATAAATTCGGGTTAAATACTGCCATTTCCATTGTTGTTGCCAACATGATTGGCACCGGCATCTTTACAAGCCTTGGATTTCAGGTGATCTCATTGAAATCGGGATTTGCCCTTCTTCTTTTATGGCTTCTTGGTGGAATTTCAGCTTTAACCGGGGCACTGGCCTATTCAGAACTTGGAACATCAATGCCCCGCTCAGGAGGCGAATATCATTTCTTATCCAGGATTTATCATCCGGCTCTCGGATTTATAGCAGGATGGGTTTCATTTATAATTGGTTTTGCTGCACCCACAGCTGCCGCAGCCATTGCCCTGGGAGCATATTTCAATGCAGCATTAAATCTGAATCTGACAGTTCTGACGTTGGGTCTGGATAAGATCATCGGAATATCCGTTATTATAATAATATCTGCCCTTCATGCATCCGATAAGGTGGCAGGAGCCTTGTTCCAGAATATATTCACTTCATTAAAAGTGATTACACTCGTGATTCTTATTGTACTTGGACTTTTTTCAGGGATAGACCAGACATTAGATTTTTCAGTTACCAGGGATTCCCTTCTTGAGATTACAAGTCCTGCCTTTGCCATATCTTTATTCTTCGTAAGCTATTCATATTCAGGATGGAATGCGGCAGCATATATTGCAGGTGAGATTAAGAATCCTGACAAAAACATACCCAGAAGCCTTCTGACAGGTACACTTATAGTTACATTCCTGTATGTTTTTACAACCTATGTCTTTCTCAGGGTAATACCTATCCGTGATATGACAGGGAAAATAGAGATTGGGTATATCTTCGGAAGTCAGATTTTCGGACCCCATACAAGTACCATCATGGGATTAATCTTCAGTCTTCTTCTTCTCTCAACGGTCAGTTCCATGATCATAACAGGACCCAGAGTTACACAAATAATGGGTGAAGATTATGCTATACTTAAATGGTTCGCCAAAAGGTCAAAAAAAGAAATACCAGTCAGAGCAATTATTATACAATCAGCCTTGTCTATTGGTTATATTCTTACTTCTTCGTTCGAACAGGTGATAACTCTTATAGGATTCACTCTTAATGTTTTTACACTCCTTGCTGTAATCGGGATGATGCTAAACAGGCGAAAAAAACCTGATTCAGATTTTGTGTACAGGGTCAAATTCTATCCTGTGGTTCCCATAATTTTCATTCTGATCAATTCATGGATAATTATATATGGATTGATTTACCGTCCTATGGAATCCCTTGCTGGAATCGGAATATCCCTGGCAGGATTAATATTCTATTTTATTGACAGAAGCTATAGCAGAAGCAAGTAGCTTAATATTCTCCTCTGAAAAAATTCTCTGGTAGTTCAAGATCCACTTGCTGCAGGAAATTCACAGTTTTATTCATATCAGGATACATGATCCTGTCATTCTCAATAAATCCTACATACTGCCGATACTTTCCGAGAAAAGTCTCCAGATAATCAGAGGTTTTTGTTGGGCGACGAAATTCCATTGCCTGTGCGGCATTAAATAGCTCGATCGCAAGAATACGTTCAAGGTTAATTAATACCTGGTAGGCTTTTATAGCAGCGTTGGCACCCATGCTGACATGATCTTCCTGTCCCTGGCAGGATTCAATGGAGTCAACCGATGCAGGTGTTGAAAGTTGTTTATTATGGCTAACCAGGGCAGCTGCGGTATATTGGGGAATCATAAATCCTGAATTAAGCCCCGGTTTTGCCACAAGAAATGGAGGCAGTCCGCGATGACCACCGACAAGCTGATAGGTTCTTCTCTCAGAAATGCTGCCTAATTCCGACATAGCTATGCAAAGGTTATCAAGGGCAAGAGCAAGAGGCTGTCCATGAAAATTCCCGGCCGAAATAATAAGATCCTCATCAGGAAAGATAGTAGGATTATCCGTTACAGAATTAATCTCATTCTTAAACACATATGCAACATAATGTATTGAATCTTTTGTCGCTCCGTGTACCTGAGGTATGCACCGGAAAGAATACGGATCCTGCACATGTTTCTTAGCCCGCGTTGACATTTCTGATCCATTCAGCAGGAACCTTATCCGACGGGCTGTTTCAATTTGTCCACGATAGGGACGGATATTCTGGATAAGTTCATGAAAAGGTTCCAGTAAACCGTCAAATGCATCCAGAGAAATGGCAGCTATAATATCTGACAATTGCGATAATTTAAATACCCTGAGACAACAATATACACCGTAGGCACTCATGAACTGGGTTCCGTTAAGCAGGGCGAGACCTTCCTTTGATTGCAATTCTACCGGTTTCCATCCAAATTTCGCTAAAACCTCCCGGGAGTTTATCTTTTTTCCTTTGTGATATACTTCCCCCTCTCCAATAAGGGGAAGGCTCAAATGGGCAAGTGGCGCCAGGTCACCCGAAGCACCAAGTGAACCATACTGGTAAACTACCGGAATAATGTCATTATTGAAATAATCGGCTAACCGTTGAACTGTTTCTACCTGAACACCTGAATTTCCATAAGCCAGTGACTGGATCTTAAGGAACATCATCAGGCGGATTATTTCCTGCGGGACCTCTTCTCCTACTCCGCATGCATGCGACATTACAAGATTCTTCTGAAGAGTTCCAAGGTCCTCAAAAGAAATTGAACGGTCGTGCAGGGAACCAAAACCGGTGTTTATACCATAAAACGGAGCATCGGTCTGACTGAGTTTGCGGTCAAGATATTCTCTGCATTTTGCTATCTTCCCTGCAGATTCTTCTGACAGAACCAGTTTCTTGTTTTCTGCCAGAATATTTCTGATCTGATCAAAATCAATAATATCAGAAGATATTTTATGAACCTTTGGCATCAAGTAATATATTACTCAAATCACTGAAATCCAGCTCTTTTTGTTCTCCGGTCTGCATGTTCCTTAGTGTTATTTTACCGGACGCAATTTCCTTTTCTCCAGCCAGAGCGACATAGGGTATACCCTTTGCATCGGCAAAAGCCATTTGTTTCTTTAATTTAGCCCTGTCGGGGTAAATCTCCGCTCTTATTCCTGACTTGCGAACCATTGATATCAGCGGAAGAATATATTTTTCTTCCTGCTCACCAAGGTTTACAAAAAGTATTTTAGTCCCGGTAACTGCTTTTTCAGGGAATAGTTTCAATTGCATCATAACATCGAAAATCCTTTCTGCACCGAAAGAGACTCCAACCCCTGATATATTATCCATTCCGAAGATCCCGGCAAGGTCATCATAACGGCCTCCACCACAGACACTTCCTATCGGATGGTCGGGCGCAATAACTTCAATAATAGTTCCTGTATAATAATCAAGCCCCCTTGCGAGCAATAAATCCCAGTTAAGTTCGGATTCGGGCTTTACAACTTCCAGGAGCTCAAATAATTTTTCAATCTCTTTAAGACCATATTCACCTTCAGAGGATCCTTTCAGGAGTTTACTCATTCCGGCAAGTTTTTGCCGGTAGTCTCCGGTAATGTCAAATATGGGCTCCAATTTTTCTACAGATGCGGAATGTATCCCACGGTGTATCAATTCATTCACTACTCCTTCTTTACCTGTCTTCTCCATTTTGTCAAGAGCTGTAGTCAAATGGGTAATATGTTCCCGCTCACCAATTGATTCTGCTATTCCGGCAAGTACCTTTCTGTTATTTATCCTGATAATGATCCGTATTCCGAGCTTTCGGAAAACCTCGTCAATGATCTGGATAAGTTCGACTTCGTTCAGAAGGGAATTGCTACCGATGACATCTACATCACACTGGTAAAATTCCCGGTATCTGCCTTTCTGAGGTTTATCAGCACGCCAGACCGGCTGGATCTGGTATCTTTTAAAAGGTAAGGTTATATCCTCCCTGTGCTGTACCACGTAACGGGCAAATGGAACAGTCAGGTCATATCTTAATCCTTTCTCACAAATCATTAAAGAAATTTTACCCGCATTTCCAGGCTTGATTTCTTCTACAGGTATATTTTCGAGGAATTCACCTGAATTCAGTACCTTAAACAGGAGTTTGTCACCTTCTTCACCATATTTTCCAAGAAGGGAAGAAAGATTTTCCATTGCAGGGGTTTCAAGGGGGAGATAACCATAAAGTCTGAAAATATCTTCAATGGTATTAAAAATGTATTTCCTTCTTACCATTGCTTCAGGAGGGAAATCTCTGGTGCCCTTCGGAATCGTTGGCTTCAGCATATTTATTATTTGGAGATTTTTTTCAGATCATCTTCCAGGAAACCATCCGGCTTTTTATCATTGATCATATGATAGTCAAAATAATAAAAATTCGCATCTCCTGCCCCGATAAGTACCTTGTAGCAACGTGCATCAAGGCGTGTGCCTTCGGGTCCAACTTTATGCAGGAAAACGACATTTTCATCCCTGTTTGTGATCGCATCCTTTATTTCCTCCTGGGTTACAAGTTTGAAATTATACGGATAAATCTTGCTTATCCTGGCACGCGAATTTATTGCCGGCTCAAGTTCTTCTGCAATCAGATAAAGTGTTTTTGTCTTTACATCCCCTTTATTATCATTGTAATGCTTAAATATATTTGCAGAAATAATTTCAGGATGTTCATTTATCAGATTAACATGGTTTTGAATAAACCTGACAAGAATACCAAGTTTATAATTATATGAATCTTCATCCACGTTATTGTATGCTACAGGAACCGATACTATATCAGGCATCTGATTTATGCTGAAATAATCACCGCCAAGGGAAAGATTCAGGAACTTATATACTGCATTTAATTTATCGTTCTCATATGTGATATTGACAAGCTTCAAAAATGAATATTGCGGATCTTTTCTTTTCTTCTCAAATTCATCGTATTTAATGAATTCGAATGGTGTCAGGGTCCATTCGTTTTCCATAGCTTCCATTATCTCAGAATCATATGTGTTCAGGGGATTCTGGTCAAGGACAACAAGGGTTTTAGTCTTAATAAATGCTGCGAGATTCTCACGGGTTGGCAAATATTCCTGTGAAAAAAGTGGCATCATGAAAATCACAGCACATATAACTGTCATTGTTTTTTTCATATTGTGAATATTAGTTGGATTTGACCGGCAAATACAAAGGATTTTTTTCGTTGAATTTTCTCAGATATAAGAATCTGAGTTGTTTTCTCTTTTTGTTCTTCAACTGGCTGTACTCATCATGAAGTTCAGGATCCTTCATCAGAAGTACCTGGAGGTTATCTGTATTATAATCAAAAACCTCGCCGGTATCAAAATCAAGAAGGTACTGCCTCATTTCATTGGTTTTGTATGTTGATGGATATCTTCCGTAAGGGTAATATGAATTGTAATAATAAGGATTGTAATAATAGGGATCGTAATATCTGTCTTCATAAGTGGTAGTGGTAGCAACAAAATGGCATATCCTTCCTACAATTGTGATCCTGAAGTACTCATTGTCCATCAGTATGTATAACACACCATTACGGCTGAATCCCCATATAGCAGAACTTTTTACTTCCTGTCGGCTTCCATAAAAATCATAAAAATAGATATACTTTGAACTTAGCACTTCTATAAAATAATCTTTATCATAATAATCCACGTTTGTTATTAGTCTTGATTTTGGTATAGGAGCATTGTTCCTGACCTGATCAAATGTCAGAAATATCCCTTCATTAAATGAAAAATCAGGAGTATATCTTACCATTGAAGAAGTATCTGTCTGTGCCTGAGAAATCACAGGAAAAAGTAAAAACAGAACAAGGACAGAAAATAGCCTGAGATCAATACCTGTAAGGGTGGTATCTCTGAATATATTATAATCTCGCTTCATCTATTTAACACCAGATTTTACTTATACTCGTATATTTTTTTTATATATCTTTATATGATTAAGCAATAGCGCCAATTATTACAAAATTACGGATAATCTGCCTGAAGTAATGTTATCCAACGCGAAAATATACAAACTTCTTTCATTCGGACAATTAGCAAAAACCGAACCAAAAAAACTTAACAGGATCGTTTTAATAAACGCTTTTTCTATTATTTCATTGTTTTTTTTATTGGTTTATGCGGTACTGGAGACAGTTAACAAAGATTATGTTCTTGCTGGAATACTATATTTCATATCATTCCTGGATGTTATCAATATAATCCAACTTAACCGAACCCAGAAGGTAACCTTTTCAGAGTATTTCCTTGTTATCATTTTTTCAGGCTTATTGATTTATCTTATCATCATTGGTGGGCCCTGGGAACTGGGATACTTATGGAGCATGACAATACCTGCGCTGGGACTTGTACTTCTAGGACTAAGACGGGGGACAATCGTCTCAGCCATTTTCCTCCTAATAATAATTATTCTGATTGCTCCTGGTTTCAGTTTTATTAAAATAGATTATTCCGGTGGATTTATCCTGAGGTTTTCAACTGCCTATCTGGCAACTTACCTCCTGGTTTATTCATATGAGTACCTGAGGTTATTAAATATCAGTAAGCTTGACAAAGCAAGGGAAGAAGCGGAATTTGAAACAAAATCAAGGGATGAATTTATTTCCAGACTGTCCCACCAGTTGAGGACATCTCTGAATAATATTACACTGATAAGTAATCTTGTCAGTGATTCTATGCTGGAAGAAAAACAGCGTGACCTTATTGACACTATACTTGCCTCTGCCAATAATCTTGTTGAAGCTGTAAATGATATTGTAAAAATTTCCACAATTGATGTAAGGCAAATCAAAGAATCAAAAATACCTTTTGATTTGTATTCATCTATTGAAAGTATCCTTCAGCTTTTTAGTGATAAGGAAAGCAGGGATCTTGTCATTAATGTTAAACGGGATGATACACTCACCAACCAGATAATAGGAGATCCGGTGAGGATTAAGCAATTCTTTTTGAATTTCCTGGAAAAAGTGACCAGGGAAGAAGATGTCAGACTAAAATCAAGAATTAATATACAGATTGTAAACACAAAAGAAACTGACCGAGAAGTAACTCTCAGATTTAACATTCTTGTCAGCAGAGTCAGGACGGATGAGAAAGAGACAATGACGTTAGAGGAAGCCACTTTAGTTCCAATCGATCTGGATAAGATTGACCTGTCTGTACCCAATCGTCTAATTGAGCTTCTTGGTGGAGCTCTCACAACTGAAAATTTTGATTACGAAACGCTGTTCAGTTTCAACCTGACCTTTCACAAAAGTGATATCAAGCTCCGGAAGGAGGCTGCGCCGGAAATGCCGTTTGCAGAACTGAAAGTTGCAAAAAAAGTATCCCTTAAAAATGCCAGTGTATTGCTTGTTGAAGATAACATCATAAACCAGAAGATAGTAGTGCTGAACCTGGAAAAGATTGTAAAGAATATTGATATTGCAACTAATGGAAAAGAAGCTCTTGATAAGTTTGGTACTTCAAAATACGATATCATCCTGATGGATATACAGATGCCGGTGATGGACGGCATTCTGGCCACTAAAAAAATCAGGGAAATTGAATCCAGCACGAATAGTTTTACACCCATTATTGCTATAACTGCCAATGCTATGTCGGGAGACAGGGAAACCTGCCTGGCTGTAGGCATGGATGATTACATAAGCAAGCCTTTTCAGGTTGGTGAGCTTGTGGAAAAAATGAAAAACCTTCTGGAAGGTTAGAAATCAGGTCTACCAGAAATCAGGCCTGATGCCAATCACCATGATATCATCAACCTGGTCATTATCACCTTTCCATTCCTCAATACTTGCATCCAGAATAGCATGTTGTTTTTCCAAAGGTATTTTATGGATTGTGAGAAGAAGATGCCGGAATCTCCTGTATTTGAATTTTTTACCTTCCGGACCTCCAAATTGATCGGAATACCCATCTGAGAACAAGTACAGGATATCATCTTTCTGAAGAGGTACTTTATGACTCTTGAAATTAAGTTGACCACGGTTAAAACGCACATTAGCACCTACGGAAAACCGGTTTGCCTTTATCTCAATGATTGTCTCGTCCCTGATAATATATAATGGATTAAAAGCACCTGAGTACTCAAGATATTTTTCATTACGGTCGAGCACACACAAACTTAAATCCATTCCATCGTTCAGGTAGACATGATGTCCGTCGGAGAATATTTCCGTAAAATTATTATTAAGGGAGCCGAGAATTTCGGCAGGATTTTTTCCGCCCTCTGCAGAAGTAATTTTTCTAAAAAGTTCAAATCCAATAATTGACACAAATGCTCCGGGTACACCATGACCGGTGCAATCAACAGCGGCGACAAAAATCTTTTCCCTGTCTGCATTTATCCAGTAAAAGTCTCCACTGACAATGTCTTTGGGTTTATAGAGTATGAAAGAATTTGGCAGAACCTTTTTAAACATTTCATTTGATGGAAGAAGGGCTAATTGTATTCTTTGGGCATAGATGATACTATCAGTTATACTTCTGTTTTTAACTATTAACTCCTCTCTTTGCTTTTCGATCTCCTTTGCTGCGATTTCTTTTTCCTTCAGGATCCTGTTTGATCTCCTGAGGCTAAGGGTACGTAATTGTATAAGTAAATAAATTAGAAGAACGGATATCAGGCCGTAAATCATGTATGCCTTCCAGCTGTACCAGAATGGAGCTGGTACCTCAACAGTTATTGAAGCCTCCGTGGGATTCCAAATATTATCATTGTTGGATCCCTTTACACTAAGTATATAACTTCCGGGAGGTAAATTATAAAATGTCACATTATGCTGGTTTCCGATATCTATCCATGACCCCGTAAATCCCTGTTTTACCATCCTGTAATTATAATGGTTATTTTCGGGAGATGTAAAATCCAGTGCAGCAAAACCGATTGTGAAGATCCGGTTACCTTTCATTAACTCCACTGATAATGCACGTTCCAGCGGAAATGATGTTCTGCCTAATTCTCCTGCAATTTCAAAATTTGTGAACGATACTGTAGGCAAATTTTCATTAAAAGAAATGGAGTCAGGATAGAAAAAATTCAAACCGGAAATGCCTCCGAAAAATAGTTCTCCTGATGAGCTTTTAAAGGCTGCTCCGCGATTGAACTCATAATTCTGAAGACCATCGAATAGATTAAAAGTTATAGCTTTTTGGGTGGCTGGATCAAAACGGACTAATCCTTTGTTGGTGCTTAGCCAGAGATAATCATCCTGACCTTCAAGTATGGCCTGAACCTGATTGATTAATAGTTCCTTCAATCCTGGGGAAGAAGTGAAATTCCCTTCACCTCTGTTATACATGCTGAGTCCGGAGGATGTGCCAATCCATAATATTGAACGCGAATCAACATAAAGACTGTAAATATTTTCACTACTTAATCCACGTGGAGATGGTGGATTTTTTTCCGGATAAAAATGAAACTCATCGTTGACCGGATCATATAAAATCAGGCCGTCTGCTGTTCCGACCCATATCCTTCCCTCCGGATCCTCTGCAATGCAATAGGCTGAATTAATATTAAAAGTTCCCCCGGCATCGTTAATACGGACATAACTTCTGATCTCATTATTTTTTTCCACATATTTATATACACCGTTGGCTGCAGCAAACCAAATGTTTCCTGAGAAGTCTTCTATGACAGCATATACATTATTATTCCTGAAAACATCACATGAGATAATATCACTGTTTTCACAAAACTGCCTTAATCGTTGTGTTTTTTTATCATAATAATTTACTCCATCAGAAGTACAAATCCAGATACGGTCCCTGTTATCGGGATATATCGCAAATACATAATCACTTGCGATTCTATACCTCTGATTCTGACTGTTCTTTGAGTACAGGGTAACCATTTTGCGATCACGGTCTACGACATTCAATCCAAATCCCCATGTCCCGATCCATAAAAGACCTTTATCATCCTCATAAACAGAAGAGATATTATTGCTGGAAAGTTGCTGGAATCCATCTTCAGAATTGTCAAGTATATTAAATTTTTTCCTTTTCCGGTCAATCTTTACAAGTCCTTCATAAGTTCCCATCCATATAATTTCAGACCTGTCTTCCAGAATTGAATTTACAGTAGACAACTGCACTTCCCTGTTTGCAGATCTGATCCCCGAATATTTTCCTAGGATTATCCCATTTGACGTCATTATGAAAAATCCCATATCGGTTCCTATCCATAATCTTCCATCCGAATCCTCTGAAATTGTGTTAATTTTTTGTTCCCTTGCCCCGGTCAATCCGCTGAGTGGAATTCTAATGAATCCAGATGTAGCTGGATTAAAGAGGTTTAATCCCTCTTCGGTTCCAATCCAAAGATTATCCCTGCTGTCTTCATAAATTGCCCTGATCCTGTTATTACTGATAGAATTACTATTTGAAGGATCATGTATGTACCTGATGAATTCTTTTTTACTGGGACTAAAAATCTGCAATCCATCTTTTGTACTCAGCCAGATCTGTCCTATCCTCCTGTCCTGAATTATTTGATATCCTGGTACCCCTGAAATCTGGTTATTCAGATCATCATAGTGCTTGTAACTCTTAATGTTACCTGAATCAACTAATAAAACTTCAAGGTATTTATCGGTTTTGAACCACACATTGTCCGCAGGGTCGACAAATACGCAATAGACGACTGTCTCATCTGAATTCTGACCGGCCGGGTCTTTGGGATAATAAACTGTGAATATACCTGTCTTCCTGTCGAACCTGTTTAATCCCCTGTTTGTTCCGATCCAGAGGTTACCATCTGAATCTTCTGCAATTGACCAGATATAATTATTACTGATTGAATTTGAATCAGAAGGTTGATTCCGGAAATATTGGTAACTATAGCCATCATATTTATTCAATCCATCCTGTGTTCCCACCCATAAAAATCCAATAGAATCCTGGTGTATAACAGTAATATGGGTTTGGGTCAATCCATTCAGGGCTGTAATTAATTCCCCCTTCATCGGATTCATCTGGGCATACATGGAATTCCAGTGGAATCCCGTCATCATAAAGATGCAAAAAGCGATTATGTATAAACTCCTTGGCATTCAAGGAGCCTAATTTAATACTAATTAACCGCAATCACAATTGATTTTATCAAACCTGGAGAGTGTGTACAGCATTTATTTTTAACAGAAGAAAACTTAACCCTTAGTAGTCTTTTTCATTACAATTTCTTCAAGCATATCTGTTGTCAGGGATCTTGGTCTTTCAAGAGGATAAAACAATGCACGGTCCCATACAATATTTGCGCAAATACCTATTGCTCTGCCAATACCAAAAAGTACGGTATAAAAATCATATTCAGTAACTCCATAATGCCATTGGATTACACCAGAATGAGCATCCACATTTGGCCAGGGATTC
>CAZEKO010000031.1:0-14969 GCA_964512775.1 uncultured Bacteroides sp.
TCAGCTAAATCCGGATTATTTACTGCCAGAGGATCGATATAAATAAGTTTGCCATATTCCTTGATTCTGAAACCTGAAGGGAAAAAATCAGATTTCGAGATCCTTGTTACACCTGTTGATGATACTTCAATATGCTTATTCAAAAGTATGATCCGGGGATTCGGCTCCCTCTTGTCACTGACATCTATTTCAATCAGTTTACAACTCGAAACAAGAGTGCCTGCCAAACAAAAAAGTATGATTACCTTGTCATGTATCCTGACTATCATTTTGTAAATTGATTCACAATTCTGAAGGTAGTTAAGGTGTTTCTATTACTCCGAATTCCATCAGGACATTTACGATGTCAATTATTTCCGGGATGTTGGTACTATCTGTCTGGGCTTTTCTCATTATTTCCTTGATACTTAGACAATCTGCATTAGGGAAAGGTAGATGAAACAGAAATCTGCCCTGAGGTATCGAAAGGTTTATTTTTCTTTCCGTACGGTTGCGGCCTTCGCCCATCCAGATAGTCACACTGCTTATATAATCGTTGCTTCTCGAGGTGGTGAATTTTACTCCTGCATTTCTTTTCTCCCTTATTTTCAGTTTTAATCTTATATCATTTACTTCTTCATCTTGAGAAAATGTGGTTAGATCAATCGACATGGTAATATGATCTGCTTTCAGCCAGTACCTGAAATAGGGTCTTTTACCTTCATAAACTTCTTCTCTGTCAAGAATACCCAGGCCATACAAATCCTCAAGAAAATCCTGTGTTGTCTTAATATGAATGTTCACACGCGATGCTGCTTCTGAAGCAGAGATGCTTTCATAGGTTGCCAGAAGCCTGAATAGATCTTCAGCATAATCTTTCGATAAGCATGAGCCCAGTTTAGCCGCCTCTTTAAAATCCACGCCAGTTCAGTTATTAATATGTTAAGCCCAATCCCAGTTCATTTAATTTATATACAATTCTGTCTGCTTCGCCTTTACGGTAATACCTCATAAATTCAATAAACAATCTCCCGAGATTCTCGCAAAGTTGATCAAAGGATAGTTCTTCCTTATAACCAAAGTAGTCCTTTTTTGAAATATTCACAGTTACATTTCCAACAAAGTCGAAAGCAATCCAGCTTCTGTTCTGTCTGAATTTCTCCGGAGTAAACATGTAACCAAATTCGTCATCCATTTTCACCGGAACAAAAACGATCCGGTTTTCCTCAAAGTATGGCATTGCGATAAGGTTACTACTAAGGAACCTGGCAAATCCGATCAGCTCACCTCTCGAATAATCGGTTCTTCCCGCAGGCCGGGGACGTTCCGTGAAACCATCCGGCAAAGGTTCAGTCGAAATTGAAGCGAGTTCGAATACTTCTCTTCCTTTCCATTTAGCTCTTTTTGAAAAAACCAGGTAAAACAGCCATACAGTTGAAGCCAGTAAGAATACAGTGATTAATGCAGTAATTTTTGAATTAATCATCGGAATGAACAGATACCTCGGACGTGTGGCAAGATAAAAACCAAATAATAGCTGCCAGAGTGAAGCAGCAAGATAGCTTATATTCCTGGTCCTGATATAAATCCAGAATGAGAACCCGGCATACAGAACAAAAAAGACAGAAACTGCTAACAAACCTGCTCTAGCGCCAATAAATATCCATATAAGAGCGCCAATTGAAAGGCATATTATAGCAGGTATGAAACCTGTAATACTGAAATCCTGGTTTAGCTTACGTGTAAAATACATTTTTTTATCATTAATTTTTTAATTCTGCAATCATTCTTCTGCCATATTCATAATCCGGATTCAGTTTTACAGCTTTTTTGAAGTATTTAAGAGCCAGATTACTTTCACCAGTCTTCAGATATGTTTCCGCAAGTGCATCATTAGCCATAAAAGAATCCGGATATTCCATAACATTTTTCAAAAAAACCTTTATTGCATCATCCATCCTGTCCTCTTTTAACAGGCTGTGCCCGAGCTGATGCAGCATATTTTCTGAAAAAAAGTATTCAATGTTACCTGATTTTTTTATCTCATCATATTTTTTTAATCCGTCTTCAATCCCCGATTCCTTTGAAACCGCTTCAACAGCATTTGTTACCGGTTCGCCCCTGAGGAATTCTGTTCCAACAGCAAGGATCATTCCGGTAATTTCATTTTCACTGTTTGCTGTAAATCTAATTTCATAACTGCCTGATTTATCTATCCATATATCACCTTTTTTAAAATATGTTATCCTGTCTTTGGATCTTCCTAGAGGATCCTGGGTAGTCAGTGTACCAGCTTCAAACATTGCATCAAGAGAAAGCTTTGCAGGTCCAAACTGATAATTACCTGCAAATTTCCTTAAATCTCCAGGTATTTCATTCAGACCTGAATCAGGCTGTGACACTTTTCTTAACCGGGTATACTGATGCATGATTATTTTATCAACTTTGGATCCTGCTATAATCCCGGGCAATAGACTTATTTCCCGGGTCATTTTAGGATACCATTCCCCCTGTTCATCCGGCAGATTAAGATCAAGGACCATACGCCCCGGAATATCGATAGAAAGACCACCATTCTTGTAGATGATTTTAAACATCCTGTATTGTTCAATATTCATATAGCTGCCCAGCAGAGGTCTTAAGTCATCTGGGATGACGACTTCAGCATTCTTTGGTCCGGATCTGAAATCAATAACTTCCATGCTAACCGGACGGAAGGTCGCATTTTCACCCAACCTTATATGGCCCGCGTCAATATAATCGGCTTCATTAATAGTGGCATCGACTGCTATCCAGCCAGCATCACCCATATAAACTTCGGTCCATCCATGCTGTCCAAAACCTCCAGTATTATAGGTAGTATACATACAACCCGTAATTACTCTTGCCGGCATACCTACAGCTCTGCAGAAGGCAGCCAGCAACCTCGAATGGCCGCCACATTCAGCCTCCTGCATTCTCAGAGAATTTATTGCTGAAATACCTCCCGGGATCGCCCCGGCAATATTTTCAGCGACCCACCTGCAAAGCCTGACCGCTGCCTCCCAGGAGTCTTTTGAACCTGAAGTGATCCTGACCGCCTCAGAAATGATCAGGGGGTCGTCCGATTCGATCATCAATTCAGATTTAAGGTACTTCTTCAGTTCAGGAGATTTGCTGAAATCGGGAGGGAAATGCGGGGCATTTTCTCCAATATACCTTGTAGGTTCCACCTCAAAAATTCCGTCAATTAAACTGCCTTTAACAGTACCTTCAAATTTCTGACCGGGGAAATTAAGCGATTCAGGTGTTATGTTTTCACCATATGAATTGATCTGTGCCTTTACCCTTAGCCAGGAGAGGTTCATTATGTTCGGAATCTTTTTATTGACTCTGGCAAAAAAGTCATTATCCAAATTCGCAGATCTGATCCTGCTGGTAACTGATTTATCGGCCAGAAAGATGTTCCTCCCTGCAACAAATGTTTTAACATTAAAGCCGTCGGCTTTATTAAGCCATAAGGTGGTTTTAACACCAGTTGAAAAGTCCGTTTCTTCAATTACCAGCGTCTGAAAAGCTGAGTCGCTCAGCACAATCGTCTCCTCAGACTTCCTGACATATCCCCTTTCCGTTATTTCTCCCTTAACCGGATCATATACCTTATACTTCTTTTCTGATGTACCTTTTACTATGAAATCATCATAAAGATTAGGATACCATGTCTGAGAGTTAAAAATCACATTCCTGTCAACCGGAATGGTTTTATTAACTCCTGAAGTAGGGCTGCTGAACCTGGCAGTGTCACCAGTGATCCTTGTGATGGTAGTTACAACCGATTCGCCGTTTATTACATCCATCTCAATCTCTAACGCTCTACGTGTAACAGGATCGATGGTATACTTACATTTAAATCCGGCATCCATATCGGCTCCAAGCAGCGACATCTTTATTACTACATCGGAATATTCATAACGCACTTCCTTGCCGTTAAGAATACCATAACAATATGTTTCCACAGAATATCCGTAAAGGACATTATTCATTTCGATCCCGAAAAAACAGGTCTGTCCACCTGTTTTACAGGGATTTGGTTCCTGAGCGCCCGCAAATCCTGTAAGAAGGATTGTGCAGATTAGAGGAGCGAGCTTGATTAAAATATCTTTCTTTTTCATGGCCGTAAATATTATTCTGATGTTTAAGCTGCAGGTTGCATGTAAACGAACCAATAACCATGAACCGGCAACATGATTATTTCGCTGACTTCAATTCAATAATAATTCTTGATTCCAATCCTTTCTTATAATAATCAATAAACCTTGTAAAGACACCTGCCAAAGAGGCGCATAGCTGGTCGAAGCTCAACCGCTCGAGGTAATCCCTGTAGTCCCTGTCTGATACTTTAACCGTCACGCTTCCGTCATACCCAATGATCACATGACTCACTTCCCTTCCTTCATCTATGACAAGAAGGCTTTTGTTCATGGAGAATGACAGACATATGAAACTCTCATAATAGAAGGGGCGCACAATATAGTTCCCGTGAAGGAACCTCACAAAACCAAGCAATTCATCCCTGCTGCATTCTACTCTTCCTCCCGAATATGGCCGATCAGTATAACCGTTATCATTCCTGAAAATCCTCTCGGAAGCCAGTCGGAACAACCGTCTTGAGTTAATCTCAAATCTTTCGTGACTGTAAAAAGAGTTCCAGTTAATAAGAATAAACAGAATGATCAGGATAAAGCATATGAAATAGGTCAGTTTAAAAATCCCGGGGTCATCATAATTCGGAAAAATGAATGATATCTGCGCTGTGGTAATACCCATAAGAAATCCAAGCACAGGGTAGATCCAGTTCCTGTATCTGAACCATTGTATAATACCCAGAACAATGAACATCAGTGCAACCAGTATAATTGTTATATATGGCACACCCCAGACTTCAATTCCCGATTGCCTTAACATCTGCCGGAGCTTGAATTCAAGAAACAGCAGTATATAGGATGAAAATATGCCTATTGGATATATCCATCCTATTGAAATTCTAATTTTTGACTTGTAACTCATGATTATCAATATATTATATACTTCATATATATTAAACTTTACAAAGATATAACTTTTTAATAATACAAGTCAAGTTTTTTTGAATATTTTTTTAAGAGATTTTATTACAACATATCAAAAGTCTTTCAGTAATAAAGATTTTGATACATATAATATGTTTTCAATGATTTATTCCAGGTTCAACTTTTGTGTACTTCGATCTTTGATTTGAAATACTATTTCAGGATAAAGATGGACATGTATTATTGTTTTTATAAAAATCTATTGAATACCTTTGCCATAAGTTCTTGCTCTGATTTAGGAAGTTTATACTTACTGGCAACTCTGCGCCAGGAACTTACGGATTTTTTAACTTTCTCGATTATCTTCAATCCCTGGTCTCGATTCAGGCGAAAAAATTCAGCAACTTCCAATGGGATGTCTAAACTCAGAGAATTATCATCAAGAGAAATATTGATCGACAATCCAGTTCCGTCCTCATTTGGATTAATATCAAATGCAGGAGAAAGAATCCATCCTTTATCGGTCAAAATAAAACCATGGTTTCGTAAATGATCATCGGTATTCGAAATAAAGATATTGAACACGATCCTTCTCCATAATTCACACAAATCATTTTCTATATCAGCTCCATTATTTGTCAAGAAGTCGACAATTTCAAGATAACTTACACCATCAAGAAGATCCGGACCATCAGTATATCCCAACATTGTCATAGTAGAAGCAAAATGGATTCTTTCACCTTCATTTGTCCTGTCAAATCTTTTCGTCAGGAAAGTATAATGTTTACTTGAAAATTTTTGAATTTTCGAAACAGCAACATTTAAACCTGCATTCCTGGCAAGCTCATGAGCTACCATTTCCCACCCTCCAATATCTTTTATGTCACTCTTGCTTGGAAATTTAGCTATCCAGAGGGTTTTATTAAAATCAATTACACTTGCTTTAGGTCTGGCTCCACCTAAGGATGAGCCAGGATTTACCAACATCATGAGCCATTTAAAATAATCAGGATCATCAAATGCCTCATCATCCTCAAGCCGCAAGCTGATTTGTTCCAATTCTCCAATTGAAGTCCATGGTGGAGAAGCAAGTTTTTCATTGTTATTTAAAAATGGCCCCTCAGGATCCTTTTTAAAACGTAAAGCTCCCATACGATGGCCATCAAAAACACCAAGCAGATAATCTGATTCTCTAAGCGTTTTTTCAGTTCGCCCCTCTGATCTTGCCAGCGCTGCCTCCCGTCTTCTCATCAAGAGACGCCCCCAGCGATCAGGAGCTGAATCCAGGAAAACTCCAAAATTTTGCTTTTCATCACTCATGTAGTGAGATCCTGAATAGAATTGTAATTCAGGATCGAGTATCTGGGAATAGCTGGATTTAAGCCAGCTCTCTGAGTAACTAAAAGAAAAAATTTCCTTTCCTCTGCTATATTCCGCTTTTAGTTCACCCATAAATACAGGTTCTTTCATGCCGGCCCAGTGAGCAAAGACATAAATATTCTTATGATTATTATCTGTTTTCATAAGTTCGCTTAATAGATCCTGTTTTAGGTGCTCGCTCCCTGATAGTCAGTTTTGCATCCTGCAGCCTTCTGCCTAAAGTATCATCTTTGGCGATTTCAAGAATATCCTTCTCGAGACCTAAGACGAAAAGAACTTTAACATAAGCGCCTATGCTCACATTCGGGCTGCCTTTTTCTATGGACAATAGTGTAGGTCTGCTGATATTTGCTCTCTCGGCTACCTGTTGAGTGCTGTACTTCCTTCTCAACCTTGCAAGCTTAATGTTTTCTCCAAGAATTGAGACAGCCTTTTGTGCTTTGGGCAATAATACCGGACTCCTGGTTTTCATAACGTAAACTATAATTTACAAATATACTATTTTTTGTAAGATATATTTAACATTAGAAACTTTTATTCTTCAGAATCTTCTTCAAAACCATGAAAAGGTATATCATCGTCGGGATCTTTATCAAATGGACCAATACCCGGAGGATTAAAAAGCCCCCAGCGGTCAATTATATAATCCCATTTATCAAAGCCTGCAACCCAATCTATGAACAGGAGCCGGTATTCTTCAATAAGGTCTCTTACAATCTGATAATACTCGACATATTCAAAACCAAACATATCGAGTGAATGCTGCTGGACTAACAGATCTCTTGCTGCTTTACGAATTATGGCAGCATTTTCCATTTTGAGATCATACAATCCTGCTGCCTCAGCGCCCGCCACTTTTACAGTCAGTTGAGCAGCATCACTTAGCATGCAGGCTTTAACTTCCATAAGGTACTCATCGTTTTCAGGGATAAGAGCAGCAATCTTATTTACCATATCAAAGATCTCTTTTCCTTTACGGTAAACAGGAAGTCTTTCTGGTTGCTCTATATCATCCTCTTCATCTGAATTCATTTTTTCTGACTTTTTAATCAATACTCAATTGCTCAATAATAACGGTATTTCTGATTATTAATCCGCCTTCCATTAAATATATAACAATACTGGTAGTATTACTACCTGGATTATTACATTTTTAATGAACCTGATATTTTAGTGTCTGGATTTCATTAAATATGATCTATCATAAGCTTTTTCCTTATCCCTCTATGGAAAATATTTTCCATTTTTGTCTTCTTGCTGGAAAATAATGGTTCATCTGGGACAGATTGTTGTTTTTACTGGAAAATATTTTTCTTCTGAATAACGGACCTTACCGGGTATAATAAAATGTCCGTACATGAATTGTATACCCGTTCGGGTATATTTATATTATGCAATTTCATTTTTATACCCGAAAAGGTATAAATATACTAAATACTATTATCTTTATACCCGAAAAGGTATAATACAATGGAACAGATTCCAATGACATTGTCCGACTTTCTTAAAAACAAAAGAAAGCAATTAAGTCTGACCCAACAGCAATTAGCTGAGAAGGCAGGTGTCGGATTGAGATTTATCCGTGACCTTGAGCAAGGTAAAACAACATTAAGAATGGATAAAGTAAACCAGGTATTAAAACTATTCGGTCAGGAACTTGGTCCACAACCGATTCCCCGGAATAAACTTATCAGAGAATGAGAAGAGCAAAAGTATTTATGCATAGTGACCTTGCCGGAATATTACTAGAAAATGAGGATGGTTATTTGTTTCAGTACGAAAAGGAATATCTAAACAATCCGAACGCAAAGCCGGTTAGCTTAACGCTTCCTATCAGAGAGGAACCTTTTTTAAGCAAGACCATGTTCCCATTCTTTGATGGCCTGATCCCGGAAGGCTGGTTACTTGAAATTGCAGAAAAGAACTGGAAACTTGATGCCCGTGACCGTATGGGTTTGTTGCTTGCCTGTTGCAGGGATTGTATAGGTGCAGTCAGTATTGAAGAAGAAATCTTTTAATCTTAATCAGATATGAGAAGATGTTTTTATTGCTATAATGAGTTATCTGATGAAACTACAGATTTTCATAGCGGGTGTTCCAAAAAGATGTTCGGAACTCCTGTACCACCTGAATTACCCTATTCTGAGGATCAGATGCTGGAGCTTGCAGAAAAAGTGGTAAGATCTCAGTCAACTGTTACAGGTGTGCAACCAAAATTATCTCTGAATTTAGAGAAGATATCAGAAAAAGATGAGCCACAAAGGTTTACAATTGTAGGTCTCTGGGGTGGATTTATTTTAAAACCACCTTCCAAACAGTACAGATCTCTTCCTGACCTCGAAGACCTTACGATGCATTTAGCTGAAATCTCCGGTATTGACACAGTCCCACATTCTCTTATCCGTTTAAGTTCCGGGAAATTATCATACATTACCAGACGCATAGACAGGAAGAATGAAATAAAAATACATATGGAAGATATGTGTCAGCTTACCGAGAAACTTACCGAACAAAAATATAAAGGATCTTATGAACAGATAGCTAAGGCAATTGCTAAATATTCAGCAAATCCGGGACTCGACATCACTAATTTCTTCGAGCAGGTACTCTTTTCTTTTCTCACCGGTAACTCAGATATGCATTTGAAAAACTTTTCATTGATCAACAGTCCGGAAATGGGTTACGTGTTAAGTCCGGCCTATGATATGGTTGCTTCAAGTCTTGTCGTAGAAGGAGATGAAGAAGATCTGGCTCTGACATTAAATGGTAAAAAGAAAAAACTCAGGAAAGAGGATTTCCTTGAAGCGATGAATAGATTTAATATTGATGCTAAGGCAATTGAAAACATATTCGACAAATTCAGGAATTCAAAAGAACAATGGCATGAATTCATAAACATAAGTTTTCTGCCGGATGACATGAAAAGTTCATTTCACAATCTTATAAAAGAGCGAGTCTCCAGGATATATAATTCCTGACAGAAGAATTCTTATGTAATACATTCTTAATATGAAGCGAGAGTAGAAATTTCATAAAAATAAATTAATTATTAAAAACTATTAATTATGCTTCGCTGAATCTTTGTACTACTTTTTGTACTACTTTTTGTACTACTAATGAAAATGGCCTCGTAAATATTTGATTTACAAGGCCATTTGTTTTATTCAGTCGGGGTGAGAAGACTCGAACTTCCGGCCCCTACGTCCCGAACGTAGTACGCTACCAACTGCGCCACACCCCGATATATTGTTAACTTTTAAAGAACTTCCGGACCCGGAGTCTGTCCCGCCCTGGCGGGATCCCGAACGTATTACACTACCTCCCGATAGCTATCGGGATGCGCCACACCCCGCTTCGTACACCATAGCTTTAGCGAAGGCGTACTTTAAATCCAGCAGGCAAAATTAATAAAATTTTGTGATCTTTACATTGTAAATCACCCTGACCCATGCCCAACTATAACCGGATATACTCAATAGACATAATGCGAGGGCTTACTCTATTGCTGATGCTATTCGTAAACGACCTCAACATGCAGGTGGCACCCTCATGGCTCGGACATATGGAAGCTGATTTCGACGGAATGGGACTGGCCGACTGGGTATTCCCGGGATTCCTCTTCATCGTAGGCATGGCTATCCCGTTCGCATTTTCCAAAAGGTTTTCTGATGGGCAGAGTCTGTTTGATATAAGCAAACACATCTTAACCAGGAGCCTCAGCCTTATTATAATCGGTGTACTTATGCTTAATACAGGCAGAGTCGACCCGGAACTTACAGGAATGGGTAGAAACCTGTGGGCACTGCTCATGTATGTCGCCGTGTTCCTGTTCTGGAACGATTATCGTGACAAGGAAAACAGGATCTATACAATAGCAGGATTCAAGCTTGCGGCTCTGGGTATTTTAATTTACCTGGTTTTTAAGTTCAGGTCCGGACAGCCTGAAAATAACGGTTCACTGATTACCGGCTGGTGGGGTATTCTTGGACTTATCGGCTGGGCATATCTGGTATCGGCTTTTACTTACGTGCTTTGCCGCGACTCAATATTGAAAACAGCGCTTGTGACTCTGTTTTTTCTAGTCCTGAATATTCTGTCTAATAGGGATCTTCTTGAATTCCTTGATCCTGTAAAACCGGTTCTGGGAATAATGATCCAGGGGAATAATCCATTAATAGTGCTTACCGGACTGCTTGGAGGTCTGATCATTAAGAAGATTCCGGTAACGGAATTCAGGAAAGTCATTTTAATCTTTATCGGATCCGGGCTTTTCTGCCTTGCTTCAGGATTTTTACTTCGACACTGGTTTATAATTTCAAAAATACAGGCGACACCAAGCTGGGGGATGATCTGTTCCGGTATCAGCTTCCTGCTGTTTATCCTCATTTACTGGCTGGTTGATGTAATGAAAATAAAAGCCTGGGCAAGATTCCTTGAACCTGCCGGGGAAAACTCACTTACGACATACCTTGCACCTGATATTCTGTACTATCTGATCTGGATGACCGGAGTTCCTGTCCTTATCTACAAGCAATCATCAGAACCCCTTATAATTATTGCCGGCTCTCTGGCATGGGCTCTCCTGATGGTGGGTCTGACAGCTTTGCTGGCAAGATTTAATATACGATTGAAAATCTGATCTATTACCTGCTCATCGAGTACGGGTAAGCACTTTCCGTAATGCCCCTGTTTCTTTGAGGTTCAGGTCCCATTATGAATACCAGCTCCCCTCCTTTCAGCAATTCATCATGCTTTATAAAATTCCTATCGATTAACTTGTTATTAAGCTTAATGCCCTGAATATAAACATTCCGGCTGTTGTTTTCAGGAGCTTCTATAATAAGATTATTCCCATTCTCAAAATGAAGGGTGGCCTTTTCAAACAGCGGGGATCCGAAAACGTATTCATTTGTTCCCGGAGTAACAGGATAAAAGCCAAGGGCAGAAAGTACATACCACGCTGATGTCTGTCCATTGTCTTCGTCTCCGCAATAGCCATCAGGAGTGTAGTTATAGAGCTTATCGAGCACCTGACGGACAAAGTACTGGGCTTTCCACGGCTCACCTGCATAATTATAAAGGTATATCATGTGCTGGATCGGCTGATTGCCATGTGCATAGTTACCCATATTCATGATCTGCATTTCGCGTATCTCATGGATCACAATACCATAATATGAATAATCAAATACCGGTGGTACTTCGAAAACCGAATCAAGCTTCGCAATAAACTGTTCTTTCCCTCCCATAAGGTTGACCAAACCGTTAATATCCTGGAATACACTCCAGGTATAATGCCAGCTGTTGCCTTCAGTGAAGGCATCGCCCCATTTATACGGGCTGAATGGAGACTGAAAGGTCCCGTCCTCATTTCTTCCGCGCATAAGTTTGCGTCCCGGATCAAATACGTTTTTATAGTTCATTGCCCTTTTCGCAAACAGATCAATCTCATCCTGCGGCCGGTTAAGTTCCTTTGCAAGCTTCCATATGCAGAAATCAGCATAGGCATATTCAAGTGTCCGCGCAGCGCTTTCACTCATACCTGCATTATAAGGAACATAACCAAGCTTATTATAATAACCCGCTCCCAGTCTGCCAACAGATTGAACCGGACCTACACTGTCAGTATTCTTTAATATTGCTTTGTATAATGTTTCGATATCAGATCCGCGGATACCTTTCAGATAAGAGTCAGCTATAATTGAAGCCGAATTGGATCCTATCATACAGTTGCGGTGACCCGGGCTTGCCCATTCCGGCAGCCATCCGCTCTCCTTATATGTATTGACAAGCCCTTCCATTATCCTGCTGTTGAGAGAGGGATACATTAAAGTCGTGAAAGGAAAAAGTGCCCTGAAAGTATCCCAGAAGCCATTGTCAGTGTACATATAACCAGGCAGAACTTCACCATTATAGGGGCTGTAATGAACTACTTCATTTTCACTATTGATCTCATAAAAACTCCTGGGGAACAGAAGCATCCTGTAGAGGCATGAATAAAATGTTCTTTGCTGATCATCAGTGCCTCCCTCAACTTTAATCCGGCTAAGCTGTCCGTTCCAGGCTTTCTTAGCTTCGGCTTTTACCTGTTCAAAGTCTTTTGAATCAGTTTCATGCCTGAGGTTTAACATAGCCTGATCGTGGCTGATAAATGATGAAGCTGTCTTAACATTTATCTGCTCGCCTCTTTTAGTCCGGAATCCAAGGATCGCCCCTGTATGATCACCCTTTTCCTCCAGGTTTCCTGAACTAATCTTATCTCCGTTCCAGGTATAAGTTAACTTGAAATCCCTGTCAAAAGTCACAACGAAATAATTGTGGAAGTTTTCCGGAACTCCTCTGTCGTTATTCCTGCAATATCCGATAACCATTCTTTCAGAGGGAATTATTTTCACCATGGAACCTTTATTGAAGGCATCAACCAGGATAAATGACGAATCGCTTTCGGGAAAGGTGAATCTGAACAAAGCGGCCCTTTCGGTCGGAGTCACTTCAGCCGTAACGTCATAATCAGCCAGATATACACTGTAATAATATGGTTTGGCTACCTCTGCCTTATGGGAGAACCATGAAGCCCTCTCTTTCTCATCATATTTAATTGACCCGGTAATTGCCATTAGTGAAAATGCTGCATAATCATTGATCCACGGGCTGGGCTGGTGGGTTTGCTTGATACCCATTATTTTGGTGTCGTCATATGTGTACGACCATCCGTTACCCATGACATTTGTCTGGGGAGTCCAGAAGTTCATTCCCCATGGCAAAGCAATTGCCGGGTATGTATTACCTGCAGACAGCCAGTAATCAGAATCGGTTCCCATTAAAGGATTCACAAGCTCAACCGGATCAAATTCGGTTTCGGTTTTGTTTCCTGAGCACCCGGTTAATATTATAATAATAATTAATGGCGCTGTATAAAAGGCACGGACTACAACCGAGTAAATGGCACGGATTGCAACCGAGCAAATGGCACGGATTGCAAATCCGCGCCAGCGGAACAGGCTGCCGACATTTGCGAGCTCGGCGAAGCCAAATCCGCGCCAGTGTTGATCAAGGTTTAAAATCATTTTCAAATTTCAAATTACAGAATTTTCAAATTGATAAGTTTTTCATACACCTTTTCCGGAGTCAGCCAGTGCATACAGGCCAGATCACCACGGCGGCATTTCTCTTTACCGAATATTGTGCATGGACGGCAGGTGAGCTCATCTTGAGGAATACTGATCGAATAATCGTCAGGTTGCTGCCATGCTCCGAAACCTGTAACCGGATCGGTGCCGCCCCAGATTGAAATAACTTTTGTTCCGCAAAGGGCTGCCATATGCATATTGGATGAATCCATTGAAATCATGAGGTCGAGTCTTCCCATAAGGGCAAGTTCTTCGCTCAGGCTAAGTTTGCCTGCAACTACATAAGAGCCAGGCAGATTACTTTGAAGAGAAATTAACCGCTCAGTTTCTTCAGCACCTCCAAACAACCATAATTTTACCTCATGTTTTTCTGTTATGACCTTCAGAAGCTTAACCATATTTTCCTCGGGCCACATTTTCAGCTTATGTTTTGCATACGGAGCCACGCCAATATCTGTCACGCTCATTGAGAGAGGTAATCCCGATATTTTATCAATGGCTTCAGGTGACGGCATTATTGAAACTCCTGTTTCGGGAATAAAAGGGAATCCTGCTTTGGCGAAAACATCACAATATCGTTCAACAGTATGTCTCAGGCGCAACCTGTTTTTACCCTTGATCACCTCTGTTTTTTCTGCTCTTCCTTTATCAATGACCGAAACCGGTATCCCGGAGATTCTGAAAAACCAGCTAAGGATCTTTGATCTGAGAACATCATGAAGATCAATTACATGGTCAATCTTCGCCTGTTTCCTTAAATCACTGTAAAGACGGAATATTCCTGCAAGTCCTTTATGTCTTCCATTAAAATCCGCTGTAAAAAGCCGCAAACCGCTGATTGAGGCAAAAAACGGGGTAAATGATGTTCGTGTAACCAGGGTTACTGAAGTGTCGGGGTATTTCTTCCTGAGCGCAGTTATCACGGGTGTTGTCAGGGCAACATCACCCATTGCCGATGTCCTTATTACAAGGAGATGCATTTCAGTATTTCTCGTAAGATTTTTCTTCAATAAAATCCGATGATGTGCGCAGGTTTATTTTTCTCTTTATTTCAGCTCTAATATCATTTTTGATATAGACTGACCGTGCTGTTGCGATAAAATCCTCACCAAAATCTTTCCTGCGCTCCAGGTCGCGGATATGGTCCTCAATATCCCATAATTCACAGTTAACTTCATAAAGAGCTTTATAGAGAGGATCCGGGGTTTTCATAACCGATGAAGCGGTCCTGACAAGCTCATCAAATTCCTTTTTCAGGTTTATTAGCTTGGCCATATCTTTTATCCGTTCAAGCTTTATCTGAAGAATTGTGAGTTTATCTATTATCTCGCCGTTGGAGAGTTCGATTTTCATTTAATAGGAGTTTAATATTCAAAATTAGTAAAATTTATCACATGTACTCACCCCCCAAGCCCCCCTCTCTGCTAAAGCA